>NZ_KV836149.1:0-33305 GCF_001838255.1 Corynebacterium sp. HMSC073B01
GAAAATCAGACACACTTTTTGTCACTTAACCCCAGCTCTCGGGATTTTTGCTTTGTCTGTCGGACCAATGGGACTGCCCTATTGCAGCGCCGAGGTCAAGCGGAAAACAGAGTCCAGGTAGCGCTGACGAAGGGGCCGGTCATTCCATTCCTCCTGGGTGAGCAGGAAAGATTTGTCGCGGTACTCGTCGGCAAGCATGATCAGTTTGTCCACGATGGAACCGGCGGCGGAAAGAAGCGTGATCTCGTAGTTGAGGCCGAACGAGCGCATATCCAGATTGGAGGAGCCGAACATGGCCATGCGGTCGTCGATAACCATGAACTTGGAGTGCAGGACCGCAGGCGCCGGATAGCGGTAGATCTTCACGCCAGCGGTTAGCAGTGCCTGGTAGTAGGACTGCTGCGCGTGGCCGACCATGAACTGATCGGACTCTTCGTTGACGTAGAGCTGGACGTCGATGCCTCCATATGCGGCAGAGGTCAGCGCCATGAGCATGGATTCGTCGGGGACGAAGTACGGGCTGACGGCGATAATCCGCTCGTGTGCCTGGTAGATCATGTTATTGAAGACGCGCAGGTTCGGCTCCGTGCTGAAGCCCGGACCCGACGGCAGCACCTGGACAACGTTGTAGTTGTCGTTGACTTCGGTGTTGTGGAGTGAATAGTCCCTGGTGGCGTCTGGGGTCTTGTATAGCTCGCTGGTCCAATCAACCGCGAAAATTGCGTCGAAGGCCAGCGCAATATCGCCCTCGAGCTCAATCCACGTGTCCACCCAGCGACGGCCGATCTTATGGTTCCTTTTCTTCTGATATTCGGGCTCAATCAAATTCTGCGAGCCCATGAATACAATGTCGCCGTCAACAACTACGAGCTTGCGGTGATTACGCAGATCCAGGCGGCGCCAGGTGAGCTTCAGCAAGCTCACGGGCAGCATCGGGTGCCAGGAGATTTTAGCCTGGTCCAGGCGCTTTTTCAGCTTGTAGTAGCCGGGGTACTTCCACGAACCAATTGGATCGACCAGTACCTTGACCTCTAGTCCCCTGTCGTGCGCGCGTTCAAGAGCCTGTATGAAAGGCTCCGTGCTGGAATCCAGTGCAAAGATGTAGGACTGCACGTGGATTGATTTCTGGGCCGCATCGATGGTCTCAATCATGCGGTCAATGGAGGCGTCGAATTCGGTGAAAAGTCCCTTTTCCGCGCTGGCAATTGCCGGCATTCCCGTGAGCTGGCGCGAGAGCTTGAATACGTTGACAACGTCATCTTCTATCTCGGCATCGTCCGGTACGTCGGGCAGATGCTCGGTACGTTCCGCAATGAGCTCCTGTGCCAGTGCCTGTACCTCATGCCGACGGCCCGTAATCTGCTGCGAGCCCAGGAAGAGGAACAGAGGTAGGCCGATAAATGGAATCAGCAGAATCAGCAGCAGCCACGCCGTCGAAGCCGATGGGCTTCGGTTTTCCGGCACCCATCCAATCGCGATGAACTTAATCGTGTAGTCGAGTGCGAAAAATAGTACTTGCCACCACGTTAAGTCCTCCACCAGCCACGGGAAGGTACCCATCAACCAATCCATGCAGATGATATTACTGAAGGAATTTTCAGTACCTTTGGTCGCGGCCCCTTAGGTGCACTCTCCCCTTTTCGTGACAGCCTATTGTGACATCTGAAATTGAATACTGGTATCAATACGTAGTAAGGTTCAACTCATTGAACATCGCAAGCGTTTGGCATGTCGACTTCGAAAGGACTACCCCTCCAAATGACTGAGAAGGCTCCTACGAGCACCGAGTTCGACGTTGCCACTAACGTACTGAAGTTGATGGCCGACAAGACGCGTCTCTCGATCCTGTCGCTCCTCCGTGACGGGGAGATGACCGTCACCGCCATCGCTAGCGCGCTCGATCGCCCCGTCCCCGCGATTTCTCAGCACCTGGCGAAGTTGCGCATGGCCAATATGGTGCAGACCCGTAAGGAGGGCACGTCTAGCTTCTACTCTCAGCCCGACGAGCACCTTACCAACCTCGTGGTCAACGCTCTCCACTTCGCCGAACACACGCTCTACAGCGATCCGCCCCATCACCGCGGTCAGTAGGCGCACACGGATACGCCCGCTTTACTCGCTTTACGACGAAAACCCCGCGCCCTTCAGAACCTAGTTGGCGAGCCCGGGGTTCGATGCCCTTCCCTGGTCAAATGCCTCCATGATGCGCTGGGCGCCGAGCGTCGGTGTCAGCTGCCCCGAGCGGAGTTGTTTTTCCACCAGGGTGCTCTCTGTCTGCACAGCCTCATTGGTGTTGAGCCGCTGCAAGAGCGTTTCGTGCACCATGGACCACATCCACTTAATCTGCTGGTTAGCGCGGTTTTCATCAAAGAGATGATTCTCGTGCATAGCCGCGACATGGTCCTCGATGGCCTGCCAGAACTTGTCGATGCCGTCGTCCTCCAATGCCGACATAGTCAGTACCGGTGGCGTCCAGACTTGGTCTGAGGAGCGAACCATCTTCATGGCCGTCATCAGATCACGCGCAGCGCGCTTTGCCGGACGCAAGTTCTTACCATCCGCCTTGTTGATAGAAATCACGTCGGCCATCTCCAGCACACCCTTCTTGATGCCCTGGAGTTGGTCACCGGCGCCGGCGAGTGCCAGAAACGCAAACGTATCCACCATCTGGGCCACCGCGACCTCGGACTGGCCGACGCCGACAGTTTCGACGATGACAATGTCGTAGCCTGCGGCCTCGAGCACCATCATGGCCTCACGCGTTGCCTTGGCGACACCACCGAGCGTGCCCGCAGAGGGCGACGGACGGATGAAGGCCTCATCCGCGGCCGAGAGCCGGGACATACGGGTCTTGTCGCCCAGAATCGAGCCACCGGACTTCGTCGACGACGGGTCGATGGCCAGCACCGCAACGCGGTGGCCTTCCTCGATCAGCTTTAGCCCGAGGGTTTCAATCGTGGTTGATTTACCGACGCCGGGGACGCCGGTAAGTCCGACGCGCATGGCCTTGCCGGAAAATGGTAGCAACTTCACCAGTAGTTCCTGAGCCAGCACCTTATGCGCCGGAGCAGTCGACTCCAGCAGCGTGATTGCCCGAGCCAACTTAGTGCGGTTTCCAGCCCGCACGCCCTCAAAGAGGTCGTCGACATCAATCCGTCGTCGCGCACGGCGGACGACTTCGGGGGCTACAGCGGTCTTTCCCTCAACGACCGTGCCAGCGG
The DNA here is from genome assembly GCF_001838255.1 of Corynebacterium sp. HMSC073B01. Classification (NCBI taxonomy): domain Bacteria; kingdom Bacillati; phylum Actinomycetota; class Actinomycetes; order Mycobacteriales; family Corynebacteriaceae; genus Corynebacterium; species Corynebacterium sp. HMSC073B01. The sequence goes on from NZ_KV836149.1 coordinate 3,222, forward strand.
TAGTGACGAGGGTGCCCAGGTTTTCTTCAAGATACTCGTTCATCGCTACTTCTCAATTCCGACAACGCGCTGAGCTGAACAGTCAGCCCAGCGCGGATGCGGTAGTTATTTAGGACTCTTCGTCAACGGCAAGGTCGAGGCCCAGCTCGTTAGAGAGCTTGGTCATCATGTCGATTGCCGAATCAGCGATGACAGTGCCCGGCGGGTAAATAGCCGCGGCGCCGGCATCGTAGAGTTCCTGGAAGTCGCCCGGTGGGATAACACCACCGACAACAATCATGATGTCCTCGCGCCCCAGCTTTGCCAGCTCATCGCGCAGGGCAGGAACGAGCGTCAGGTGTCCGGCGGCTAGTGAAGAAACACCGACGACGTGGACATCCGAGTCGACTGCCGATTTGGCGGCCTCCTCCGGAGTCTGGAACAGCGGTCCCACGTCAACGTCCATGCCGAGGTCCGCGTAGGCGGACGCGATGACCTTCTGGCCACGGTCGTGACCATCCTGGCCCATCTTGGCCAGGAAGATACGGGGACGGCGACCTTCCTGCTCTTCGAACTTATCGGCCATGGCGATGGCCTTGGAGACGTTGGACACGGCACCCTCCTTGCCAACTTCGTCCTTGTAGACGCCGGAGAGGGTACGAATCTCGGCCTGGTGGCGGCCAAAGACCTCTTCCAAGGCGTCGGAGATTTCACCGATGGAGGCCATGGCGCGAGCACAGTCGACAGCGAGCTTCAACAGGTTCTTGTCCAGGTCCCCCGGTTCACCCGGGTTACGGCAAGCGTCGGTCAGAGCGGCCAGTGCCTTCTGAACCTCTTCCTCGTCGCGCTCGGCGCGCAGGCGAGCCAGCTTGTCAATCTGCTCCTGGCGCACGCGGGAGTTCTCAACCTTGAGAACCTCGATGGCCTCGTCCTCTTCGACCTGGTACTTATTCACGCCGATGAGAGCCTGACGGCCCGAGTCAATACGAGCCTGCGTACGAGCTGCGGCCTCTTCAATACGCAGCTTCGGAATGCCCTCGATGGTGGCCTGTGCCATACCGCCGGCCTCTTCGACCTCGTCGATGTGCTGGCGTGCACGCTTGACCAGCTCATTAGTCAGCCACTCGATGTAGTAGGAACCAGCCCACGGATCAACCGGACGCGTGGTGTTGGACTCCTGCTGAAGCAGCAGCTGAGTGTTACGAGCAATACGGGCTGAGAAGTCAGTCGGCAGTGCCAGGGCCTCGTCCAGTGCGTTGGTGTGCAGCGACTGGGTGTGGCCCTGTGTTGCGGCCATAGCCTCAACAGCAGTACGCGCGACGTTGTTGTAGACATCCTGAGCGGTCAGCGACCAACCGGAGGTCTGCGAGTGAGTACGCAGGGACTGCGACTTCGGGTTCTTCGGGCCGAACTTGCCAACCAGCTCGGACCAGAGGATGCGGCCTGCACGCAGCTTGGCGATCTCGGTGAAGGTGTTCATCGAGATGCCCCAGAAGAAGGACAGACGCGGAGCGAACTTATCAACTTCCAGGCCAGCGTCAATACCGGCCCGTAGGTACTCGATGCCGTCGGCAAGCGTGTAAGCGAGCTCAAGGTCGGCCGTCGCGCCCGCTTCCTGAATGTGGTAGCCGGAAATCGAAATCGAGTTGAACTTCGGCATCTTTGCCGAGGTGTACTCGAAGATCGAGGAGATGATTCGCATCGAAGGCTTCGGCGGGTAGATGTACGTGTTACGAACCATGAACTCCTTGAGAATGTCGTTCTGGATCGTACCGCGCAGCTGCTCGGTCGAAACGCCCTGCTCTTCAGCGGTGACAATGTAGAAGGCCAGAATCGGCAGCACAGCGCCGTTCATGGTCATAGACACCGAGACGCCGCCCAGGTCAATGCCCTGGAAGAGCTCACGCATGTCGTAAATCGAGTCAATTGCCACGCCGGCCATACCGACGTCGCCGGACACACGCGGGTTGTCCGAGTCGTAGCCACGGTGGGTAGCCAGGTCGAAAGCGACCGAAAGGCCCTTCTGGCCGGCCGCGAGGTTGCGGCGGTAGAAGGCATTGGACTCAGCTGCGGTGGAGAAGCCAGCGTACTGGCGAATAGTCCACGGCTGGTTGGTGTACATGGTCGGGTACGGCCCGCGCATGAATGGGGCGATACCCGGGAAAGAATCTACCGGGTGGCCCTCGGCGGCAGCGGCGTCGCGGTCAGCGCGATCGTAGACGCGCTTGACATCGATGCCCTCTGGAATGGTCCACACTTCACCAGCTTCCGCGGCAGCTGCCTTGTTAGTGGCAGCGGCCGCGTCGTCGGTGTTGCGGGAGATGTCAGCGAAATTTGGGATGGTGGTCATTACTTCCTTCACGCTCCCAGTTCGTTCAGCAGTCGGGACAGCTCCGCGACAGCATCGATGGTCATGTTCAGGTATCCGTCGGGGCGAGCGTCCTCAGCGGCATTGGCGAAGCTCTTCTCGGAGCCGGCCACCAAGACCTCCTTAGCGCCGGCGGCGCGGGCGGCCTTGACAGCGTCCTGGCCCGAGGCCTCGTACTCGCTGTCGGCTGCGCACAGCACGACAATCGGTGAGGCCTTCACTGCCTCTTCGAAACCGGCCTCGCCCGGCACAACCTGGCCGGGGTTGGCGACGGCGATACCGCCGGAAGCCAGCAGGTTGGAGGTAAAACCAGTGCGGATGTTGTGCTTGGCCAGCGGACCCAGCGGCAGCATGGCAATCAGCGGACGGTTGCCCTTTTCAGCCAGGAAGTCATCGGAGCGGTTGCGCAGTGCCTCGAAGTCGCTGGCCCAACGGCGAATCGGGTCGCCCTCCGGGCGAGCCTCGGGAGCCAGTGGGGCTTCAGCCAGGTTCGGGAACTCGTTGATAGCGGTGACCTTGGTGCGGCGGTGTGCGATGTCGGCGCGGCGCTTTTCCCAGGTAGCGTCCAGGGCGGTGCGAATATCGGCCTGCGCGGAGGCGAAACCGCCGCCGGCCTCAGTGGCAGTGAAGATCTCCCACGCCTTGTCGGCCATTTCCTCGGTCAGGTCTTCGACGAAGTAGGAGCCACCTGCTGGGTCGGCGACGTACCCAAGGTGAGACTCTTCCAGCAGCAACAGGTTGGTGTTGCGAGCGATGCGAGCCTTGAAAGTCTTGGAGACGTTCGGCATGCCGCCGACAACTGCGTAATCAAACGGCAGAACCTCAACTGAGGAGGCACCGCCGACACCTGCGGCGAAGGAGGCGACAGTCACACGCAGCATGTTGACCCACGGATCGCGCTGGCTGAACATGACCGGGGCGGTCACAGCGTGCATCGGAGCGCGGCCAGCTTCAGGGGCGCCGATAACCTCAGCAACGCGGGCCCACAGAACGCGAGCGGCGCGGAACTTCGCAATGGTGTCGAATTGGTCGTCGGTAGCGGCAAAGCGGAAAGCGATCTGGCCGAGGGCTTCTTCAGCGCTCAAGCCCGCTTCGGTCAGCGCACGCAAGTAGGCGACACCAACGGCGAGACTGTAGCCAATCTCCTGGATGTTGTTTGCACCCAGGTTGGAGAAAACAACGCCGTCGACAAGCAGGGCGCGGACGTCGCCCGGCTGCTTAGCCGCCTTGACGGCCAGCTGAGTGGCCTCGTCGAGAGAGACATCGTCAATACCGGCAAAAGCGGAGGTCAGCGGAGCTGCAGAAAGCTCGACTGCGATGTTATCCGGATTAGTCGGGTTCGCCTGCTCGATGTAGGACGTCAGTGCTTCCGCAACCTGCGCAGTCTTCTTACCAGCATGCACGGCAATCGGAGCAAGGTCGACGTAGACGTTGTTGAGCAGAGCCGGCACATCAGCGGCTTCGAGGGAGCCGGTGAAGTCCAGGCGGATGTCCGTGGTGCCGTTTTCCAGGGCAGTCAGCAGAGTCTCGTTGACGGCCTTTGGGTCAAGTGCATCCTCACCTGGGTACTGGCGACCGAAGGTTTCCCGAACGCCCCAACCGTTGGTGTTGTCCGAAGTGACCTTTGCGCCACGGACGAATGGGAACTGGCCCGGAGCTGGGCTTTCCGCGAGCTCGTCCGCGCGGGTGTAGAGCGGGCGAACATCGACACCGTCATAGGTGGTCTGAATCAGTCGTTTCCAAATATCGAGCGGTACATCTGCAACGTCTTGCTTGTGCACCCGCGCGAATACCTTGGCCACGCCCTGATACCAGGAATTCTGCAATTCCTCGAAGTTTGGTGGCAGCGTGGAAGGTGATTCGGGGGTCGTTCGGTCAGTCACGACAGACCTTCTCCCTTACATGTTCTAAGCAACGCCTCTATCAATCCATGACCGAGGAAATTCGGCTGCGACAACTTCCGAATTCTCCGCGACAGAAAGGGATCTAAAGGCGTTGGCTTCCTCCAATAGTCAATAAGAGCCACTAGTCAGACGCTAAGACTCACCCGAGTGTCCATGCACTGAACTTTTCAGCTATTTGTGCAATACCCTTACGTTCGGTTTTGTGCTGACGGGCACGTCAAGTGCTCGAGCCAAGGCATAGTGACCTTGATTCCCATCCTAGTGAAATAATGGGCAAACGCCTTTAGCCGCTGACTAGCCCTCCTCGCAGAGCCTCCAATGCGCAGGTCACACGCTTCCCCGCAATCCCCGGTAACCTCAAATGGGTGAACGTATCCGATGTGCGAATTACCCCTACACTCAAAAAGGTTCTACTGGTGCTAGCCGTAGGTGTGGGGGTCGTCGTCACGCTGTACGTCGATGTTCCCACGGTCGCTACCATCCGGCAGTGGTCCATCGATGCCGGTGACTGGTTCCCGCTCCTCTACTTTCTCGCATACGTTGCACTGACTCAGTTCCCAATCCCCCGCACCGTATTCACTTTGGCTTCCGGAATTCTCTTCGGGCCAGTGCTCGGTTTCCTGCTGGCAATTACTGCGACGACGGTTTCTGCCCTTCTCTCCCTCTGCATTGTGCGGTTTTTGGGACGCGATTGGTTTCGCACGCACCTGACCAACCGCCGTCTTCTCAGTCTCGACCATCGGTTGGAGCAACGCGGCTGGCTCACAGTGCTCAGCTTGCGCATGATTGCTGGCGTGCCATTTTCGTTTCTCAACTACGCCTGTGGACTGTCGTCGATACGCATCGTGCCGTATATCATCGCCACTGCCCTAGGTTCGGCGCCGAACACACTCGCCGTCGTTCTGCTTGGCGACGCGCTGTTGGTCGGCTTCGACGTGCGCTTTGCGGTGGCCACGGGAATTCTGCTCGTGCTTGGCTTGCTGGGACTTCTTGCGGACGCCAAGTTCCCTGTCGTAACCGGTTCTTCGAAACGTTAAAACACCGCTTGGCGCTCTTGAGCTAGACGTGAGTTTTCGGCGAGTTGGTGTGGGGCGCCCGTGAGTGTGCGGAGGGAAGGAAAGTGTCTTAGCCCAACTGTCAAGGGGTGGGGCTAGACTAGAGCGTATGTATTCAGTCTTTGCCAGGTATCGCGGTCGATCTACTCGCAGGGCAGATCACGTTCAGGCCTCTGCGCAGGCACTTTCCGGCCTGGAAGGCGTAGGAACTGTTGAGGTTGCAGGTATCGAAGAGCTTCGCGCAGCTCCTGAAAATGCTGTGGGAGTCACCACGCTTGTGCTGGCGCTATTGGCCGCAGGTGACTGGGCGATAGGTATCGGTGTTTGTCCTCAGGACGACATTGAGCAAGCGCATCTGGCATCGAGCTCAGTCATCGGTAAGGGAGGCAGGGCCGGCACGGTAAAAACCCGCATTCGGACTAACAATCCGCGTGGTAAGGATTACTCGGAGGATATTGGTGCAGCATTCACATTGCTGCACCACGTTATCTCTCGCAGGTCCCCCGAAGGCCGCGAGGCAACTGGTTTGGTTCGCGCTGGTTATTCACAGGTAGAGGCCGCGGAAGAATTGGGAGTTTCAAAGCAGGCCGTCAATCAGCGCCTCGCAGCAGCTGGCTGGCAGGCGGAGCTGGCCGGATGGAACCTGGCCGTCCACCTGCTTCAGCGAGCTGATGAGTTATAAAAGCTTACTGCCCATTTTCTGGGGCGTAAGGGTCACGTGACCATCCTGAAAAATCTGGACGCTCGGCGGAGTGTGTACCGCCGCCTGCATTGGTATTGCCGGTGCCAGGAGCCGAGGGCAGGTCACGTTTGCCGGAAGGAACTGACGGCGCAGCCGGTGTGGCCGGCGCAGCGGGCGCAGCCGGTGTCGCAGGTTCAACCGCTGCCGGGCCGTTCTGGCCACCCAACTGTTCAGGCTGAGCGGGCTGAGCCGAATCAGCGCGGCGATTCTTCTTCCTCTCAGGGGTATTACCAGCTGCTGCAGCTACCGGATCATCAACCGGGCGGTTAGCGACCTCGTTCGCCGCGGCAACTGCACGAGCCAACTCCGGATTAGTCGACATGTCGAACCAGTTCTCGTCGCGGCCCTGCTCAGCCTCTTCCTTGGTCTCTCGGCTCACGGCCGGAGGCTCATAGCGGAAGACACCGTCGGCATCCTTCTTGCCGAAAGCCCTAGCGAAGCTCTCGAGACTGTCGCCAAACTGCGACGGAATCATCCAAACAGTATTGCCGTCCTTATTTGCCAGCTCAGGCAGCTTCTCCAGGTACTGCCAGGCAAGAATCTCAGGTGTCAACTGTGAAGCCTTAACAGCTGCGTTGACCTTCTGGATAGCGCGAGCATTACCCTGTGCCTCAAGGTAGGTAGCGGCGCGAGTACCCTCAGCGCGCAGAATGGTTGCCTGACGCTCAGCTTCAGCAGCCAGAATTGCTGCGTGCTTGTTACCTTCGGCGGCGAGAATCTGTGCCTGCTTACGGCCCTCAGCAGTTTTAATGTCGGCTTCGCGGGTACCTTCCGCAGTCAGAATCATGGCGCGCTTCTCGCGATCGGCCTTCATCTGCTTTTCCATCGACTGCTGAATCGACGGTGGCGGCTCAATGGCCTTCAGCTCCACACGAGCGATACGAAGACCCCACTTGGCAGTGGCCTCGTCCAGCTCGCCGCGCAGACGGCGGTTGATGTAGTCACGGGAAGTCAGTGTCTCTTCCAGTGTCAGGCCACCCACGACGTCGCGAAGCGTTGCGGTGGTGATCTGTTCGACGCCGAAGATGTAGTCGTCGATACCGTAAATTGCCCGATCCGGTTCGTTGACCTGGAAGGTCACGACGGTATCGATAGCCACAGTCAGGTTGTCTTCGGTGATCACTGCCTGTGGCGGGAAGGTAACCATACGCTCACGGGTATCAACCTTCTCGCGCACTCGGTCAATGATCGGGATGATGAAGTTCAGGCCGCTGTTCAGTGTCTGCGTGTATCGTCCCAGTCGCTCTACGATTGCCGCTTCACCCTGAGGAACCAGGACAATCGCTTTGAGAACCAAGGTAACAACCACGAGAATGAAAACGACGAGGATGATAAAGCCTTCCATGAGATTCCCCCGTAGCTAGAAACTGTGTGGTCAGTTATTTAATGGTCAGTTACTAAGAGTGCTCCGAGCGCCCTTTAAGTGAGTTGACTGCTCAGAGCAGCTTGTCCACTACTGCGGTATTGCCCGAAATCTCTACAATCGTGACTCTTTCCTTCGCATCGAAGGTCTGCGCAGTCAGAAGACTGCGCGCGCTCCACAACTCGCCGTTGACCTTAATCAGACCCGCTGACGAAGAAACTGGCTCGATGACCTCAGCATGACGGCCCGCTAGCAGTTCCGGACGCGACTCCAGTTCGGCGGACTTGTCCGGTTTTGCCATCTTTTTGCGCAACACAGGGCGAACTGTCAGCACGAGTGCGGCGGACATAACGGCGAAGATAACCACTGACAGCCAAAGCGGCGCTCCAAGCTGGCTCGCACCGGACGCTGCCAGTGCACCACCTCCGAGCATTAACAGTGCTAAATCTCCGACTGCGAGTTCACCGAGAACCAGTAGGAGGCTTGCTCCGAGCCAAAGGAGAGGAATCACGCCCTCACCCTACCTACTTTGCAGAACAAATGTGGGGCGAGTGGAGCCAGTATTCCGGGGTCAGTACTGCATATGTGGCTCAGTTACGAAGTCGACCAGGCGCTCAACTGCGCCAATCAAATCTGACTCCAGATCACGGTAGGTGTGTACACCTGCGTAGACACGTCGCCAGCCCTCCTTGGGGTCGTCTCCCCAGCCCAAGCGACGGCAGATTCCTGTCTTCCAGTCCTCCCCGTAGGGAACTTCCGGCCATGCCTCGATGCCTACCGACGAGGGTTTGACCGCTTGCCAGACATCGATAAACGGGTGGCCTGTGACCATCACGTGCGGGCCGAGCTGCTGAGTCATGCGGCTTTCCTTACTGCCCTCCACCAAGTGGTCTGCCAGGACTCCGACGCGGCGCTTCGGACCCGGACCAAATTCGGCCAAGCGTTCTGGAAGGTTGTCCAAGCCCTCCAGATACTCCACGACTACGCCCTCAACACGCAGATCGTGGCCCCACACCTTCTCGACGATTGCCGCGTCATGAATACCCTCGACCCAGATACGGCTGGGGAGAGCAACCTTGGCCTTGACGTTGTGGACCTTGCGCGAGCCCGATGCCGACAGATCCTGCGAGGGCTTTTTGGGTTGTGCTTTCGGACGCACCAGAGTCACAGGTTTGCCGTCGATGAGAAAACCGCGCTCGTGCATGGGAAACAGCCGAGACTTGCCGTGGCGGCCCTCCAGCCGGACGCACCAGCCGTCGAAAGTTTTCTCCAACCCGATAATTGCACCGACGAATCCGTCATAGGACGCCTCGACGACAACACCATTTTCTGCTGTCACCTCGCGTGCCGGCTGTGGGATACGACGGCGGTGGCCACGTGCGCCAGCGAACACGTCCTGATTGCGGTACGGGTCTTGAAAGCTCATGGGTACTGAGATTAACAGCATCGGTTACGGGACCAACGACACGCTGCACTAGGATGAGCTGCACTATGCAGCGCAGTGTTCTCGACCAGGTCTGGAGTCCAACTCAGCACATCGCCCTTTGGCTGGGCGCGTGGTTGTCGGGTTTGGAAAACTACGATCATCTCCTCGACGCGCTAGACTCGCTCGGCGGACCCACGTCAGTTCCGGGGACGTTCGTGCTTGCCGACGCCACGGTTCCGAATGTCATCGATTGCGACGCTGATCTCGATCGAAGCGACATGCTCCGCCTTCTTCGAGCGGTTACTGAAGCGGGAGATTGGCACAGTGACCACCGTCCCCTCGTCCGCCTCATTCTCTCCGGGCCCGGTGATGCACCTGCACTGCCTGCGGGAACCGACGCCGCTGAAGCTGCACGCGCAGCAGGCTCGGCCATTGTGATTGCGGATGCGGAGCCGGGCTGGAACCATGTGCTCATACCAGTGACAACGCCGGTGCCAGGCCTACCGCAGTGGCATTGGTACACACTGGAAGGCCACATTCCCGAGCCGGCCTATCTCTCCCCTGGCGAGGCGGATTTACAGCTGGCAGATGCGGCGCGGGTTGCGGCTGCCACGATTGCGGCGATGCCGCGTTCACCGCTGACGTCGTCAAGCAGTGGTGCCCCGAAGGTGGATCCCCGGCTGATGGTCGGCATGCTCGATGATCACCTGGACATGGCTTTTGTGCCGGATGATGTGCCGCGCCGTGCACTGGGAGTGCTCGCCAGAGCTGATCGGGTGTCGTCGATTCTGGCGGTGGCACAGGGCAGCGAGTCGGGGCACGGCAGCGCCGCGTTTGATGCGCAGCTCATCCCGCTGTGGCGAAAGATCCGGCAGGCGCGGATGAGCGCGGTGGAATACGCGATTCAGGAGTGGACCCGCTAGAGATTTGCCCTGCCCCGCGGCCCAATTGGCGCCAAAGGAATCAGTGTGGGCGGCGCTTTGCCGGAGTACAACAGGATGCGGCGCAGGGGGCGCCGTTGCAGGCCGAGCCGAGTAGCGGTTCACTTCCCAGACGGCGGGGTTCGGCATCTGCGATGCGCTCTTCGATGAGCTCCACGAGCATGTCGGTGAAAGTAGCCGTCGGACCAGGCGTTGCGACCCGCTCGATGACGATGTCGTGATGAGCCATTTCATCCTGAAGCTCAGCATCCAAATCCCAGGCGACCTCAACATGATCCGAGATGAAGCCAATCGGGCACACTATTGCGGATCGGAGGCCGTTGGCGACCTTCGCTTCAACGTGGTCGACGATGTCAGGCTCCAACCACGGCACGTGCTCCGGGCCGGAGCGGGACTGCCAGACGACGTCAAAGTCGGTGATCCCCACTGCATCGGCGACGAGCCGTGCTGCTTCGTTGACCTGGCGGGAGTAAAGATTTCCGCCGAGCTCTACCGGCCCGGATGCCTTGTCCGCAGAGACCGGAATAGAGTGAGCGGTGAAAATAAGCCGGGCGTCCTCACGGCGGTCATCCGGTAGCTTGGCAAACGCCTCACGCACTGCGTCTGCATAGGCTTCTATAAAGAGCGGATGATCGTAGAAGCTCCGGATTTTCTCCATGTCAAAAGCACGGTCGCCCAAAGATTCGCGCATCCGAGCAATGTCTTCGTGATACTGGCGGCAGCCGGAGTAGCCGCCCCAGGCGCTAGTGGCGAAAACGAGCGCTCGCTTAACACCGTCATCAGCCATCTTTGCCGCGGTGTCTTCAGCCATCGGATGCCAATTGCGATTGCCGAAATAAACAGGCAAGTCATAGCCACGGCGAGTGAGCTCAGCCTTAAGGTTGGAGACAATTTCGCGGTTTAAATCGTTGAGCGGGGACTTACCGCCAAAGTGCGCGTAGTGTGCACCGACTTCGTCCAACCTCTCCGGCGGAATTCCGCGGCCGCGGGTGACATTCTCCAGGAAGGGACGCACATCGGCCATCTTTTCGGGACCGCCGAAAGACAACAGCAAAATAGCGTCAAAATTATCAGAAGACATAGCTAATCATGTTAGTAGCGCAGTCTGAGGACTCCATAAGACGACTGCTCAATGCCCCCGGCGTCTCCTGCCAATCGGGTTCCATACAAATCGCTTTACGACGGCACCCTAACCCAGCCCTACTGCGGAATTCGACGATTGGTCACAAGCAGTGAGCCCACGGTCACTAGCAGCATCGCGAAGGCTGCGATCAGATAGGGCCTCGGATTCTCGGCCCGCTTGAGTTCGTAACCGATGTCATCTTCCAGTGAGCCATAGGCATCGCGGAGCTGCTCGAGGGAACCAGCGCTGAAGAACTCACCTTTTGTTCGACGGGCGATCTCTCGCAGCGAATCGTCGTCGTTAGGCACTGGAATTAATTCGCCCTGAACCGTGATTGCGCCTTGCGCGGTACCGAACGAAATCGTGTTGACTGGCACCCCGGCCTTGGCGGCTTCGGCGGCGGCGGTATATGCGCCGCGGGGATCGTCGAGTTCTTGTGGGACGGTCTGTTTGCCGTCGGAAAGCAGCACGATTGTAGCTGGTGGGGCGCCTTCTCCCCCGCCCTGAACTGAGTCGCTGAACTGATTGATGGCATCGAGCGCGGCTGCGATGGCATCACCGGTCGCAGTCGCCTGATCTAACTCAGCAGCCTGGAGCGCTCGATTCACGGTGTCATGGTTGGTAGTCGGGCTGACAGCAGTGCGAGCACGACCAGAGAACGTCACCAGGCCGATATTGAGGTCGTCGGGAAGGTTCTCCACGAACTCTTGGCCGGCTTCTTTAGCTGCAGTGATGCGGTCTGGCGCAACGTCTGTCGCCGACATGGACAGCGAAACGTCGACCACCAGCATAACCGTCGCTCGGTTGCGGGCGACTTTGGTCTCCGAAATCGGACCAGCCAATGAAATGATGACCAGAACTAGCGACAACAGCGCACTGATAGCTACGACATGGCGCAGGCGTGCCGACGACTTATTCCCTAGTGATCCAACGATGGTGAAGTTGCCAAAGGCAATGGCACGTTGCTTTCGCTGCTTAGTGCTGATCCAATAGGCCACGGCTGCCACGAGAGGCAGAGCGAGTGCGAGCAGCCACCCTGGGTGCGCAAAAGTTGAGTTTAGGAACGTCATCGCGGTATCAGTTTCCTCACATCCAGTCGCCTAAACAGTCGCGTATAAACCAGTGGCTATAGCCGGTTAGTCGGTGGCCCAAAAAAGATAGCACTAACAAGCGGTTACTCAGACGCTAATGTTGGCCAATTTGTCGAGCAAAATCCAGTACCCAATCGGAATCCGTACGCAAGGTAATAACGCGAGCACGGCATTTGCGCAGTTCATTGATTACACGCTCGTGGTGGGCACGAGCCTGAGCTGCATACTCGGCGCGGGTCTTGTCGTTGATGTTGAGTTCAATGGTCTCGCCGGTAGCTGAATCCGCCATGACCACCGGGCCTTCGCCGGGTAAGGCTTCATCGGCTGGATCTACCAGGCGAATCGCCATAATCTCTGTCGAGGCCGAGGCAACGCGCAGCGGGCGCGCCCAATCGAGTGATCCAAGGAAATCCGAGATGACAACCAACAGCCCAGCGCGCGGAGCCTGAGTCATTACTGTGTCAATATCCGCTGCGAGGTTATGCTCAGCAGTCGCGTCAGCCAACTGCTTGAGCAGCATCAAGCTGTGGGCACGGCCCTGGCCCGCGGGCACTGGAGTGCCACCGGCGATTAATCCAGTTCGGGACCCCGGGGCGTCGTTAAGCATCGTTACTGCGCCGGCAGCGGCGGTGAGCAGATGTCGTTTGGTGGTATCGGCCAAGCCGGTGGACAGACGTGCGGCGGGTTCGGCTACAATCCAGCACTCCAGCTCGCGCTCGGCCTCGGAGGTGCGAACGTGCGGCACTCCAGTGCGGGCTGTCACTGCCCAGTTCATCTGGCGAACATCATCGCCGATAACATATTCGCGGGAGCCAACCGGCTCAGAGCCATCTCCAGTAGCGGTGGAGAGAAAGCTGCCGCGCAAAAGTCCGTTGAGCTTACGCGTAACAGTTAGCTCTAAGTACGCCAGGACGCGTGCAAGATCGTCTTCACGAGCTGACATTAGGAGGCAGTGCCCTCATCGGAGCCAGTGCTCGCGCCTTGGGGAAGGCGCACGTGAGACAACACGATGTCAATAATCCGTTCGGGAGTAACGCCATCGGCCAGGCCCTCATAGGAAAGGACCAAGCGATGACGCAGCACGTCGGGAAGCACGGAGACCACATCGTCCGGCACGACATAGTCGCGACCGGAAAACAGCGCGTGGGCGCGGGCAGCCGCGACAGCACCAAGAGTTGCACGCGGTGATGCGCCATAGGAAAGCCAGCGGTCGACATCCTTCAACTCCGCCCGCATCGGATTGCGGGTGAGTTCGATGACGGCCACGATGTAGTCAATCAGTGTGTGGTGGACAAAGACTTCGCGGGTAGCGCGCTGCAGTTCCCGAACACTCTCTGGGGTGAGAATCTGCTGCGCGACTGGAGGGGTGGCTCCCATGCGGTAGACAATCTCCCGCTCTTCCGCCGGAGTGGGGTAACCCACGAGGACCTTAAATAGGAAACGGTCCCGCTGGGCCTCCGGCAGTGGGTAGACACCCTGGTTTTCGATTGGGTTTTGCGTGGCCAGAACCAAAAACGGCTCCGGTACTGGCGTGGACTCCCCTGCGATGGACACCTGGTGCTCTGCCATGACTTCCAGCAGTGCCGACTGCACCTTCGCCGGTGCGCGGTTGATTTCATCAGCGAGCACGATATTTGACATGACCGGGCCGGGCTCGACAATGAACTCCGAGGTGTCCTGGCGGAAAATCCGGGTGCCGACAATATCTGATGGCACCAAATCCGGAGTGAACTGGATGCGGGAGTAGGACCCACCCATCACTGTGGCAAAAGTAGACACTGCCAGAGTTTTCGCAACACCCGGAACACCTTCGAGCAGGACATGACCTCCTGCGAGCATCGCGATGAAGAGCTGCTTAATCAGGTGCTCCTGGCCAACCACAACCTTCCCCAGCTCCGCGTATGCGCGCTCGAGGTCCGTGTGGTCAGTGGGCGTTGGGTAGGTCACAGAGAAACCCTTCTTTAGGTCGGTCGCCCGACCTGTAGAACACGTCGTTAGAAACTAGACGAGGCGGACAACGTTCGGTGTCATTCCGTTATAACGGACTGGCGAGATCTTAACCACAGAACCGGACTGCGGTGCCTCAATCATCTTGCCATCGCCCAGGTAGATAGCGACGTGGCCATGACCATTCGGGCCCCAGAACAGCAGGTCACCACGCTTCATCTGAGATGCCGGGTAGTGCTTTCCGCGCTGGTACTGGTAGCCGGTGTAGTGAGGCAGGTCAATGCCGACAGCGGCGTAGGCGTACAGAGTCAGGCCCGAGCAGTCGAAACCAATCTTGTTGTAGTCGCCGTGGGAGTCAGCTACTCCGCCGTCACGGATGCCCTTGGTCGGGCCGTTGGCGTTGCCGCCACCCCATGCGTATGGGACACCGAGCTGCCCCATCGCACGTGCGATGACAGTCTCAACCTTCTGGCTGGAAGAACCCGAGGTGCTCTGACCGGTCTCCGGATTCGTTGGCGCCACAGTCTGTGCCGGGGTGCCGCTTGACGACGAGCTGCCGGTGCTAGACGATTCCGAAGTCTCGGTGGACTCAGAGGAGTCCGAAGATTCGGTCGTCTCAGAGGAACTGGTGGAGCCGGTGGAGCTGCTAGAGCCAGTGGAGCCGGTGGAGCTGTCAGAGCCAGTGGAGGCCGTAGAACCAGTCGAGTCGGTAGAGCTAGTGGAATCAGTCGAGCCCGTAGAACCAGTGGTGCTAGAGCTTTCATCTGTGGACTCAGAAGAGGAATCCTCATCAGTCTGGTTCGACTGCGCCTCGGCGCGAGTCTTAGCTGCGGCTTCCTCAGCGGCCTTCTTGGCAGCGGCGTCTTCCGCTTCCTTGCGGGCCTGCTCGTTCTCATAATTCTGGCGCTGGGAGTTCAGCTCGTTGACCGCGTTTCGGGCTGCATCCAAAGATGCCTTTGCGGCATCGCGATCGACCTGAGCCTGCTGGTAATCAGCTTGCTCCTTTTGAAGCTCCTCGTTTGCCTCGGAGTACGCGTTCTGAGCATCGGTGTTTCGCTGGTTTGCGGTGGCTTCCGCCTGCTGAGCTTCGTCACTCTTCTTGCGAAGCGTGGACTCCTGGTTAGCAGCCTCGGTTCGATTCTTATCCAGAGAGTCAACGGTCTGCTCTTGACGATCCGCTTCGCGACGCAAAGCGGACAGACGGTTAATAGCCTCGGATGCATCTCGCGCACCCTCGAGAATCGAGCCACTGGAACGTCCCTGGCGCATGATGGTGCGTGCTAGCTCGTCGAACTGCTTCTGGGCACTAGCGAGCTCAGCGCGGGAACGGTCGAGTTGGGTTCGCGCCTCGTCGACCGCCTCGCGCGCACGGTTAGCGGCATCTCGAGCGTTCTCAAGGTCCACCATGGCCTTGTTGACATCCTCGCGGAGAGTGCCCATGCGTAGCTCGAGGTCAGATACCCGGCGCTCGCTGGAAGTTACCTCGGCGACCAGGGACTGCAAGTACGACTCGGCGTTAGAGGCCGCCTCACGCGCTTGACGGATCTGGGCGTCGCTCGGATTCAGTGGTTGTGCAGCTGCGACCTGAGTGTTCGTCGCCAGAAGACCCGCCGTGATAATACCGGCAATTGGACGAGTCCAATATGATGCACGGACTTTGCGATTACTCGGCACCGCGTTACTCCTACATTTCTCCTATGGGTGCGTTCACGCCTCAGAATCGACACCAGCGACTTCCCCATCGTTGGATATCTTCCCGTTGTTGCCTCCAGGTCTTGAGTGGAACTTCGAAAAATGTCGAACCGAAACCAGAACCAAAAGCAACAGCGGCGCTCCCGCGAGTTTTCATTGGTCAATACTGGACCCTTGAGTCCACTATTGGCATCACGAAGCACTTTACGGGTCAAAAAGCTCTAAAAAAACATAAGTAACAAAATTACCAACTGTCCCCCACTTTGTAACCGTTTCGTTATATGCCGTGGCCTGCGGTTATGATGAACCCCAGTTTTCTGTGTGAATTATGTCACTATGTGATGACTTATCGGCGTGCCGGACTGCCGCGGACCTTTACCTGGGGTACCGGGCATAAGAAAAGGTCAAGCGCTCATGCTTGACCTTGGCGAAAATCGTTGACACGGTTACGGCGACTGCAACAGTGTTATCCAATTGAGATAGTGACTGAGTTCTCCACTGCTACCAGTTTTTGGGGCATTTACCCTGTCCCTTGCCGTGGGGTGGAAAACCCGGGGACGGTGAATGTATTCAGTGGGGCCGTTAACTCCAGCGTCCGTCGTAAAGCGAACTCTTAGGCGGTTGGGCGTGTGCGTAGCCAGTAGAACGTCAGCCCGACGAAGAGTGCGACGATAACGACGCCTGCGATGAGGCTGTAAAGAGTCCACGGGACGACGTAGTTAGTGAGCTCGTGCAAATAGGCATCGAGACCCGCCGGATAGTCTCGTGGCGTCTCCATCATTGCGTGGTCGGCGCGTTCAATGGCTGCGCGGGGGAAATCGGCAGATGCGGTGGCCACATTGCCCGGTGTGCGCACGACAGTGGTGCCGCCGACTTGGTCCGCTACTTGGCGGGCAAAGGAAAAGATGTCGGTGTTCTTTTGTTCGGCGACGGGGTAAATCTTCTCGCTATCTAGGTAGATGATATTGAAATTGGGCACCCCCCGATTTGCTGCATCGTCGACAATTGGCTGGACCGCTTCTCGGAGCTGTGGGTTATTTGTCACGATGTTGTCGGTGCGTAGCTGAGCGACCACCTTCTCGACGGTTTCTTTCGCTGCCTGTGAATCTGCTGGCGTATGCATTAATTGCCTTCCGTATCGTGCTCCTGTTTTGCGTGAGAATGGTTTCCACGCGCCCCAATTTGGCGGAGATGCTGCTTCGTTTGTCCTATCTATAATGGCCTGCTCTGGATGTGAACGGGGGTAGCGTGACTCGGCGCGCCGCGAGCAATCTACATACAGAACGTTCGTACTGTTATTGTTGATGCAAGGACGGTAACGCTTCCTTAAAAACGTGTGTGTGGGCTCGTGTGCCCCGCGTCGTGATTATTGCTTTAATTGGTTGATAAGGGGCGGCGTGATCGCACCTATGCCTTGTGGAGAGCCGAAATTCGAGTGCCGGACTCTTCAGTTAAGGCGACAATTCACCCGAATAGAAATGGAGCTGACTGTGGCTGAAAGCAAGAACTCTTTCAACGCCCTGCGCAAGCTTGAGGTCGGAGACAAGTCTTATGACTACTTCGCTCTTGACGCCGTGCCGGGTATGGAGAAGCTGCCTTACTCGTTGAAGGTTCTCGGTGAGAACCTGCTGCGCAACGAAGATGGCGCCAACATCACTGAGGAGCACATCAAGGCTGTCGCCAACTGGGTTCCTTCGGCTGATCCGTCGATCGAGATTCAGTTCACCCCTGCTCGCGTTATTATGCAGGACTTCACCGGCGTCGCCTGTGTTGTTGACCTGGCTACCATGCGTGAGGCTGTTAAGACTCTCGGCGGCGACCCGGATCAGGTTAACCCGCTGAACCCGGCAGAGATGGTCATCGACCACTCGGTCATCATCGAGGCCTTCGGTAGCGAAGACGCTCTGGCTAAGAACGTCGAAATTGAGTACCAGCGCAATGATGAGCGCTACAAGTTCCTCCGTTGGGGTACTGGCGCATTCTCCAACTTCCGCGTTGTTCCTCCGGGAACCGGTATTGTCCACCAGGTCAACATCGAGTACCTGGCTCGCGTTGTCTTCGAGAACAACGGCCTGGCATACCCGGACACCTGTGTTGGTACTGACTCTCACACGACCATGCAGAACGGCCTGGGCATCCTGGGCTGGGGTGTCGGTGGTATTGAGGCTGAGGCCGCAATGCTTGGCCAGCCAATCTCCATGCTCATTCCGCGCGTCGTTGGCTTCAAGCTGACTGGCGACATTCAGCCGGGTGTTACCGCAACCGACGTTGTGCTCACCGTCACCGATATGCTGCGCCAGCACGGCGTCGTCGGCAAGTTCGTAGAGTTCTACGGCGCTGGCGTCTCCAAGCTGCCGCTGGCCAACCGTGCGACCATCGGTAACATGTCGCCAGAGTTCGGTTCCACCGCCGCAATCTTCCCGATCGACGATGAGACCGTCAAGTACCTGGCCCTGACTGGCCGTGACAAGGAGACCCTGGAGCGCGTCGAGGCTTACGCCAAGGCTCAGGGCATGTGGTTGGACGAGAACACTCCGGAGGCTGAGTACTCCGAGTACCTCGAGCTGGACCTGTCCACCGTCGTTCCGTCCATCGCTGGCCCGAAGCGCCCGCAGGACCGCATCGAGTTGGCTTCCGCCAAGGAGCAGTTCCGCAAGGACCTGCACAACTACTCCGACGGCGAGATTAAGGGCGCTGTCAAGGCTTCCGCACCGACCTCCGAGCTGGCCGCAGACTACAACGAGTCCCGCGAGGGCCACGGCGAGTCCGCCGCTAACGGCGCTGAAGGTCGCCCGAGCTCCCCGATTACCGTCACTTCCCCGAAGGGCGGCGAGTACACGCTCGACCACGGTATGGTCGCTATCGCTTCCATCACCTCTTGTACCAACACCTCCAACCCGTCGGTCATGATTGGTGCTGGTCTGTTGGCACGCAAGGCAGTCGAGAAGGGTCTGCAGGCTAAGCCGTGGGTCAAGACCATTTGTGCTCCGGGCTCCCAGGTTGTTAACGGCTACTTCAAGCGTGCTGACCTGTGGAAGGACCTCGAGGCTCTGGGCTTCTACCTGTCCGGCTTCGGTTGTGCAACCTGTATCGGTAACTCCGGTCCGCTGCCGGCTGAGATTTCCTCCGCCATCAACGAGGCCGACCTGGCTGCTACCGCGGTTCTGTCCGGTAACCGTAACTTCGAAGGCCGCATCTCCCCTGACGTGAAGATGAACTACCTGGCCTCCCCGATCCTGGTTATCGCCTACTCGATCGCCGGTACCATGGACTTCGACTTTGAAACCGACGCCCTGGGTCAGGACGCAGAGGGCAACGATGTCTTCCTGCGCGACATTTGGCCGTCCACCGAAGAGATCGAAGCAACCATCGAGGCCTCCATCTCTTCCGAGCTGTACGACGAGGACTACAAGGATGTCTTCGCTGGTGACGAGCGCTGGCAGAACCTGCCGACCCCGGAGGGCAAGACCTTCGCTTGGGACGACAAGTCCTCCTACATCCGCAAGGCACCGTACTTCGACGAGATGGAAATGGAGCCGGCACCGGTTTCCGACATCAAGGGCGCTCGCGTCCTTGCTGCCCTGGGTGACTCGGTGACTACCGACCACATCTCCCCGGCTTCCTCCATTAAGCCGGGCACCCCGGCTGCTCAGTACCTCGACTCCATGGGCGTTGAGCGCAAGGACTACAACTCCCTGGGTTCCCGTCGTGGTAACCACGAGGTCATGGTGCGCGGCACCTTCGCTAACATCCGCCTGCAGAACCAGCTGCTTGACGGTGTTACCGGTGGCTACACCCGCGACTTCACCCAGGAGGGTGGCCCGCAGGCCTTCATCTACGACGCTGCCATGAACTACAAGGAGGCTGGCACTCCGCTGGTCGTCGTTGGTGGTAAGGAATACGGCACCGGTTCCTCCCGTGACTGGGCAGCTAAGGGCACCCTGCTGCTGGGCGTCAAGGCTGTTATCGCTGAGTCCTTCGAGCGTATCCACCGCTCGAACCTCATCGGCATGGGCGTTGTTCCGCTGCAGTTCCCGGAGGGTGAGTCCTGGAAGTCCCTGGGTATCGATGGCACTGAGACCTTCGACATCGCTGGTCTGGAGGAGCTGAACAACGGCTCCATCCCGAAGACCGTCAAGGTTACGGTTACCAAGGAAAACGGCGAGTCCTTCGACTTCGACGCTGTGGTCCGCATCGATACCCCTGGTGAGGCTGACTACTACCGCCACGGCGGTATTCTGCAGTACGTCCTGCGCAACATGATCAAGGGCAACTAGTTTCCCTTTGACTCGTGCGCGCTAGGGCTTGTTACAAGCAGCGCTTCTAGAGGCCGGTAGGTAGCGCTAGCCCGCGGATTCATACCCCACGGGCTAGCGCCCTGCCGGCCTCGGGTTTCTCTACCCCAACCAAAATGAGGCTTGGGAAGTATAGGAATGGCGCTGCCACGTCATGCAGTGAAACATGTCCCTGGGCGTCGCCGGCAAGAAAAGAGTTTCCTTATGCCAAAAGTGAGTAACCAGGATTTAGCTCAACGGCGGCACGAAATTCTCGACGGCGCTCGGCAGTGCTTTGCAGAATTCGGCTACGACGGCGCAACGGTCTCTCGTCTGGAGTCCGCTACCGGTAAGTCTCGCGGTGCTATTTTCCATCACTTCGGATCCAAAGAAGGTCTGTTCTTAGCATTGGCCGAAGAAGATGCCGCAAATATGGCGGAAGTCGCGGAGGCTTCCGGCTTAGTGGAAGTAATGCGTGATATCGTGGCGAACCCAGACAAGCATGGCTGGCTGGGAACTCGCCTTGAGATTGCCCGTCGCCTTCGCAGCGATCCGGAGTTTAAGGGCCAATGGTTGGGCCATCAGGATCAATTGGATGACGCTGTTGCCCACCGATTGACCCAGACATCCTCATCCGGCTCCCTACGGTCGGATTATTCGGTTCGCACGATGCAGCTTTTTCTCGAGCTGATGCTCGATGGCATCATCGTTCGTCTGGCATCTGGTCGCACTGTCGACGAATTGGATTCCGTGCTTGATTTAGTTGAAGACAGCTTACGGCGCAAGGACTAGCCACTCAGGCTAGGCCTGATAGCGTTACGTACCACCCGCTCCCCTAATACGGGAGCGGGTTTCGGCTTTCTGCCGTGCATTTACCCCGTTTGACCGGTGAAGATGCATAGATTTCACTCAATATGGACTAAGCTGTCTATTTATGAGTGTGGGTAAGTTTTTGTTGGTGGCGCTCCGCCCCGCAGATGGTGCGGGGCAAGCCGAGTACCAGGACTTTCTGGATTCCACCGGGCTTGAGCCCAGCCAGTTGGATCTGTTTACCATCGACGCTGTCGGCGCTAAGTTGCCCGACCTGACCTCCTATGACGGCGTATTCGTCGGAGGCAGCCCATTTAACATCACCGACCTTGAGCATTCGGGGCTGCAGAAGTATTCGCACGATGTGCTTTACGACGTACTTAGGAGTCCTGTCCCCGCACTGCTTATCTGCTACGGCGCTAGCTACACGGCCTTTACTTCGGGCGGTTTGGTTAACCTGCGTCACGGCGAAGTAGCGGGTTCTACCCGGGTAGAGCTCACCGAAGCTGCCACTCAGGATCCAATAGCTTCGGTGTTGCCTCCGGTTTTTTATGCGTTGACTGGCCACAAGGAATCCGTTGCGGAACTTCCAAATCACGCGACTTTGCTTGCCACAGGCCCAACCTGTCCGGTGCAGATGTACTCGATCGGATCGAATAACTGGGTTACCCAATTTCATCCGGAGATGAATGCCAACGGACTGCTCCGCAGAATGTCTTTCTACACCGACGTCGGTTACTTTGACCCGGAGGAAGTCGATGCGATTCGACTAAAGGTATCTGATGTGGACCTCCAGGCCGTCTCGTCAATCATCCCCCGATTTATGCACGTATGTACGCATGCAGCCAATCCGAGCCTGCTAGTGGTGCAGTAGTCTCCGTCCCCCTCTAGCTCCCTTTTTCACGAAATTTGTTCCCGCAAATGTCTACCTCCGCCAAGCCCTTCCTCCTGCTTTCCACACGCGGCGAAGATGCCGCAGCTCACGCTGAACATCTCTCATTTGCCAGGAGGTGTGCATTGGCGCCGGCAAAGTTGCATCAAATTCGCCTGGAACAGTCTCGTCCGGGGAATCTGAATCTAGATAACTACTCGGGCGTAATCGTTGGCGGAGGTCCCTTTAACGCCTCTGATGACGATAAGAGCTATCTACAGAAGGAAGTCGAGACCTGGTTCGAGGATTTGTTGGCAGAAGTGCTCGAACGAGACTTCCCCTTCTTCGGAGCTTGTTATGGCGTCGGCCTGCTCGGTACTGCTGGCCATGGCCGTGTCTCCCGCAAGCACGGGGAGCAGGCAGCTGTAATCGAAGTAGCTGCAACTCCAGATGGCGAATCAGATCCAATTCTTGATGGTTTACCGGCCCACTTTCACGCCATCGTCGGCCACAAGGAGGCCATCGAAGAACTGCCTGGCGACGCTACGTTGTTGGCAACTGGTAAGGACTGCCCCGTACAGATGTTTCGGTTGGGCCGCAATGCATATGCGACGCAGTTTCACCCGGAATTAGATGCCAACACATTTGCCCAGCGTCTCCAGATTTACGCAAATGAGGGCTACTATTTACCAGGAACAGATCTTAAAGCGGTGTCGGCCGCGCGACAGTTGGATGTTGCTCGAAGTGGGCGTATTCTTCAGAATTTCGCTCGGCTCCATACCGCATGTAGAGACTAATTAGTTTTATCTAGTGGCAATAAGCAAAAGGAATGTGATTGTCGCATGGAGAGGTGGAATCCCGATTCGGCACTTGCCGGACAGTCACCATCAATTGAAATGTCTGTGCTGCGATCCGGCGCGATTATTATTGCCGTCACCGGCTTTTTGTGGCAGGTTGAATCGGCTGTTCGTTCTGTCCCCTTTGAAAACTTTCTGAGCCACTGGTTCCCTTTTGCATCACTGCTCATATTCATTCTCAGCGATATGTTGTTGATTTGGGCTGTGATTAATAATACGCGGCGAGGCCTTATTACCGCACTGCGTGTGCCGATGTACATCATGTTGGTTTTCCTGATGTTGGTTTCAACCTATTGGGATCTCCCTCATAACCTCGTTGGAAATGCGCTCTGGTATAGCCCATTTTCAGGTTTAGCCCTCGCTGCATTTGCTCTGACAGTGCCACTCCACATCAGTTTGTCCGTGATGGTATTTGTTCCCGGACTTATTGCGGTCATTAATTCGTGGTTGCTGGGACACACTTTTTGGCTCGACATGTTGTCGGATGTTGGTTTCAATCTCATCAACACTTTTCCATTTGTGATTATTGCAGGCTCTGCACAACCCGTCGCAAGGCTTATTGACTTCACCTACGAGAACTCTCGGAAGGTCAATGAGAGAGCGGAGCGTATGCGTGTCCGCGGCGAGGCGATGAGCAGCTTCAACGCCTATGTCCATGACTATGTATTGGCCGCACTGTCTGCAATCGGTAAGGGCTCTAAGATTGACTTCTCGCTAGACGAGCAGACTGGGCTGTTTTTCTCGCCTCGGCAAACAGTAAGCGGTAGAGCTTTTGCTGAGGCTGTACGGGCGCAATTGATGTCGGTGAGCCCCGACATTTCGGTAACGCTAGACACCAGCGAAGAAGGCGGTCCAGTTCGGCTGCCAGGAGAAGTTGCTAACACGTTCCTATTAGCCGCAACCGAGGTGGCAAATAATGCCAAGCGTCACGCAGGTGCCGCAGCGGAAAAGAAATGCCACATTCGTGTTGCCTCGGGAGAGGTGTCCATTGATTTTCGTGACGATGGCACCGGGTTCGACCCCGAGGGAATTGACCCGCATCGTGCAGGTATCCGGTTGAGCGTTAAAGGGCGAATGGAGGCCCTTCGCGGTGGAGATGCTCTCGTTAATTCAAAGCCTGGGAAAGGTACTCAGGTTATTCTCAAATGGCACGGTAATACCTCTCCTGTGGAAGAGGAAGATGTAGTCGATTCCTCCGCTCACACGACATCGCTGTATGACCTCATGGGAATGTCAATTGTTTTTTCCTGGCAGTTCTACGGCGCGATCGTCGGCGTGTTGTTCATGGTTCTAGTCAGTAATGGACAATTATTTACCGCGGCCGGGCAAATCAGTCTGGCATTAGCGATCGGCCTTCTCGGGCTGATTATGTATGGCCGCCATTCACAATTGCCGTTAGCCCGTGCAATCGTAACTGGTGTCGCGATCGTTGTATTAGCTGTGGTGGGGCTCTACCAGCCCATTCCAAATAATTTGGAATGGTCGTATTTCTGGCACTTTAGCTTAATTTCTTTTGCATCTGCATTGCTCTCCATCCGCGGCCGCCCCTGGGTTGCGCTGAATTCAGTGCTCGGTGGCGCGATCATGGTGGAGCTTCTCAAGTTCTTCCCCTTTGCCCCCTCGGATACGACCCACATCAGTATCTCTGGAGTTGACCTGTTAGTTCGCTCCGTGATGTTGGTCGCGGGAATTTTGACGTCCATCATGGTCCGCTTTTTTATGCGCACCGTTCCGCAGTCTATTCAGGATTATAATCGTGCGCTGTACGCTGCCGGGGCCGCCAAAGAGTACGAAATTAGCAGCCAGAGTAACTACGAATGGCTGCAGCGCCGGGTCGGCCCCATTTTTAGCGCCGCTGCAGTTTTGGAAGAACCGACCCCGCGACTGCAGTTGCGTGCGCGGCTTACAGAGCAGCTTCTCCGAGACGTCCTACGTTCGCCGCATCTAAATGTTGGGTCCCTTCACCAAGCTGTTTGGGACGCCCGCGCAAGAGGTGTTCATGTCCGGCTCCTCGATGACCGCAATCACACGCAGGCCGTTTCCGATAGCACCGATGTGCGCCGTATTCCGCTTGTCGACGACGATTCCGCGGTGGCCAAGTTGATGCCGAACTTCCTCGAAGCAATCGATAACGCCGAAGAAGGATCGGTAACAATTCGCCTATTGCCCCCGGGCAGACGTGCATTTGCATCTATTTCTGATGACAATGGAGTGCAAAGGTTTGATGAAGCCGGTGAGAGGATAGTGATGTCACGTGACTAGGGAGAATATTGCGGGAATGAGCAATGCTTCCATCGACGTCTCGGCTGCAATTGACTCCGACAACATCGGAGATTACAGCGTGCAGTCGGATCGTTTGCTTCGCGTTGCTGCGATTGATGATCATGCCTTGACTCTGCAGGGGCTCGAAACCCTGCTTTCTGCAGAGCCAGACTTTGAGCTCGTCGGCTGTTATCAAACTGTGCCGGAGCTACTGGCCGATGTGGGCACCGATGACCGCCTGGATGTGGTCGTGCTGGATCTACGGCTGGCGGATAATTCAGATCCAGCGCAGAACGTTCTGTCGCTGGAATTGGTTACCGATCACGTGCTCATCCTCTCGTCAGCTGAAAGCCCATACCTTGTCCGAAAGGCAGTGCGTACCGGAGTGATGGGGGTTGTGCAAAAATCGGAAACCCCGGAGACAATCGTGTCTGCAGTACGGCTGGCGGCACTTGGCAAGGGTGCGCTGACTACAGAATGGGCATCGGTAGTTGACTCTGATCCCCTGCTCGACTCTGTCGATTTGTCAGAACGCCAGCGTGAGGTACTGGAGCTTTACGCCTCCGGTGAGTCGACGAAGCGAGTCGCGTCGATGACAGGGCTGACACCGAACACCGTGTTGGACTACTTGGGTCGTATTCGAGCCAAGTATGCGGCAGCTGGCCGGGCCGAGAACAGCCTTAACAAGTCGGAGATGTATAGGCTCGCTCAGCAGGACGGTTACCTGCCAGGGCCAATGGATCCGTCTTAAGCCAGCTCGACGATTTCCATGTAGTCGTCGCTCCAGAGGTCTTCGGTGCCGTCGGGAAGCACGATGACGCGCTCGGGCTCTAGCGCCTTGACCGCACCTGGATCGTGGGTAACCAGAACGACGGCCCCGGTGTAAGTGCGAAGTGCATCGAGAACCTGTTCGCGGGACTGCGGGTCGAGGTTGTTAGTGGGCTCGTCGAGAAGCAGGACGTTTGCGCGGGAGCTAACCAGCGTCGCCAGCGCCAGACGCGTCTTCTCACCACCGGAGAGGGTTCCCGCTGGCTGCTGCAGCTTGTCGCCGGAGAACATAAAGGCACCGAGCAGGCTCCGCAGCTCCGGCTCGTTGACGTCAGGGCAGGCGTAGACGGTGTTTTCCCAGACAGTCTTGTCCGGATCAATCGTGTCGTGCTCCTGGGCGAAGTAGCCGATGCGCAGGCCGTGGCCGGAGACAATGCCGCCTTCGCCATCGGTGCGCTCCACACCGGCGAGTAGCTTCAGCAGCGTCGTCTTACCAGCACCATTGAAGCCGAGGACAACCACGCGGGAACCCTTGTCAATCGCAAGATCAACACCGGCGAAGACCTCCAACGAGCCATACATCTTGGTCAGTCCCGTGGCGTTGAGCGGAGTCTTGCCACAGGGGGCCGGCTCTGGGAAGGAAATGTGGGCGACTTTATCCTCGACGCGGACCTCGTCGAGACTGTCCATCATGCGCTCAGCACGAGCCACCATCTGCTTGGCCGCACGAGCCTTCGTCGCCTTCGCGCCTAGCTTCTCGGCCTGCTTGCGCAGTGCGCTGGCCTTCTTCTCCGCGTTAGCGAATTCACGGCGACGTCGAGCCTCATCGGTCGCGCGTGCCGACAGGTAGTTCTTCCAGCCCATGTTGTACACATCAGCTTCGGCGCGCACCGCATCGAGGAACCAGACTTTGTTACACACGGCCTCGAGCAGCTCGACATCGTGCGAAATCATGATCAAGCCGCCCTCATGCTTACTGAGGAATTCGCGCAGCCAGGTAATCGAATCCGCATCGAGGTGGTTCGTCGGCTCGTCGAGAAGCAGCGTCGTGGCGGACTTGCCCGAGCCTTCGGTAGCGGCGAAGAGAATCTGAGCAAGCTCGACGCGGCGGCGCTGACCACCCGAAAGCGTCTTCAGCGGCTGGTCGAGTACGCGCTCCGGCAACCCCAGCGCGTCGCAAATGCGGGCTGCCTCGGCGTTCGCCTCGTAGCCGCCGAGGTCGTGGTAGCGCTCCTCGAGACGCGAAAACTTCCGAATCGCCGCATCGCGTTTCGTGTCGGTGGTCGCGGTCTCCATGATCTCCTGTTGGCGATCCATGCTGCGGCGGATTTGGTCAAGACCTCGCGCCGACAGCACACGGTCGCGGGCGGAGATGTCGATGTTGCCCTCGCGCGAGTCCTGTGGCAGGTAACCAATCGAGCCAGAGCGCACTACTGAACCGCCATAGGGTTCAGTTTCACCGGAGAGAATACGCATAGTCGTCGTTTTGCCAGCACCATTTCGCCCGACGAGTCCAATCCGGTCTCCCGGCTGGACGCGCAGCTGCTCACCCGGCGCAGTGAGCAGGGTACGGGCGCCGACTCGGACTTCAAGGTCATGGGTCACAATCACGAACGAGTAGCCTACCAGTTATGGCTTCATTTCCCGTGACCGCCTCCGTCGTCGGCCTCGGGCCCGCCGGAAGAATCGCCGCCCACCGTGCATCCGCTCGCGGCTGGGATGTCACCGCTTATGACCCAGCCGGTGGCACACTGCCCTCGACGATTGGTCTCTGGTGCGACCAACTCCCCGACTGGTTGCCCAGCGACTTCCTCGCCGCCACCTTTCAACCCAGCGTCATTCTTGCCGACGGCACCGAACGTCAGCTCGCCCGCAACTACGGCGTTGTTAACAAGGACTGCCTGCAAGAACTTGGCGGTTTCCACATCGAACGCCGCGCACTCACCGATTCCGAAACCACGGGTACTGACATCACAATTGTCACCACCGGGCGCACGCACGCCGCAGTCGGGCGAGGTGGGCAGGTACGGCAGCTCGCCATCGGGCACATCTTTTCGCTTGACGACGTCCCCAGCGCCCACCGCCGCGCAGTCCTCATGGACTTCACTCCGGCTGAACCGGTTGACCCAGCGGCAGAGCCGGCTAGTTTCTCCTATCGCATTTTCTTGGATGACAGGACCTTCCTCATTGAAGAGACCATTCTCGCTACTCCGACTCCTATGGTTGACGGGTATCGTGGCGAAGCCGGTGCTGCAGTCCGGATCGGCGGTGAGGCCGATGACTCCGCACTTTTAGCGCTGTTGCGTAGACGCCAAAGTGCACGGTTGAAGTCCCTGGGGCTTTCGGAAGATCTGGCCATCGATGAAGAAGTGGTGTCCTTTCCCCTACTGGCAAACTTTCCCTCTCGCCGCGGTAACTTCACGCACAGTGGACCATCCATGGGCACTCTCTTCGGCTTTGCTGGTGGTTGGATGCATCCTGCCACTGGTTACTCGGTGGGTTCGGTTATCGAAGATGTCGACCGCTTCTTGGCCGATATGGAAAAGAAGGGAAGCCGGACGCTGGGGACGTCGTTAAGCATGCGATTGCAGCGATGGCTACGCGAACGTGGACTCGCGGCGCTGCTGGGGTTCGATGCACGACAGACGGGTGCGTTTTTTCGGGCGTTCTTTTCGTTGCCGGAAAAGGACGTGTTTGCCTATTTGATAGGGACATCCCCACTGACGACGCTTCGCGCTATGGCGAAAGTGGCCGTGCCTTTGCTGAAAATGAGTCCGCGTACGTGCGGAAAGCTCATCGCAGGGTTTGTGCGGGGACCTGGGAGATGGAGAACTCGTTGACCGGGAGCATATACATCAGCCGATTTGTGGGGTGATACCAACAATTAAAGCCGTGTGGTTTTTGCATTCACCGGAGTACAAACGCTTATGATAAATGAATGACTTCGACGCAATCTGAGGAGACTTCCTCACAAAACCATAAGCTTCAGCGCAGGCTGAGAGCTCGCCACCTGAACATGATTGCCATTGGTGGTGCCATTGGTACGGGCCTGTTTGTTGCCTCCGGTGCGACCATTTCGCAGGCCGGTCCAGGCGGTGCGCTTATCGCTTACGCTCTTATCGGCATCATGGTGTGGCTGGTTATGCAGTCTCTCGGCGAGATGGCCGCTTACCTGCCGGTGCCCGGTTCCTTCCAGGAGTACGGTCGCCGATACGTCTCAGAATCCTTCGGCTTTGCCATGGGCTGGAACTA
Organism: Corynebacterium sp. HMSC073B01; assembly: GCF_001838255.1. Lineage (NCBI taxonomy): Bacteria > Bacillati > Actinomycetota > Actinomycetes > Mycobacteriales > Corynebacteriaceae > Corynebacterium > Corynebacterium sp. HMSC073B01. The sequence goes on from NZ_KV836149.1 coordinate 31,947, forward strand.
CTGGTTTAACTGGGCGATTACTGTGGCCGCAGAGCTCGTCGCTGCTGCGCTGGTGATGCGCTATTGGTTCCCGGATGTGCCTTCAATCATCTGGTCCGCGCTCTTCCTCGCGATTCTATTCGGGCTGAATGCCCTGTCCGCACGTGCATTCGGCGAGGGTGAGTTCTGGTTTGCGACCATCAAAGTCATTACCGTCATCGTCTTCCTCGTTCTTGGTGTCGGCATGATTTTCGGCATCTTGGGTGGGTCCTCTCCCGGCTTCGAAAACTGGACCACGGGCGACGCCCCATTCGTCAATGGCGGAATGGGACTGTTGGCTGTCTTCGTCGTAGCCGGATACTCCTTCCAGGGCACCGAGATGGTTGGTGTAGCAGCAGGTGAGGCTGAAGATCCTGAGCGTACGATTCCCCGCGCGATTCGCACTATCTTCTGGCGTATCCTGCTGTTCTACATCGGTGCCATCGCGGTTATTGGTTTCCTTATTGCGTACACGGACCCGAATCTTCTGAACGCCGCCGAGGACAACATTTCCATTTCACCGTTCACCCTGGTCTTTGAACGCGCAGGTATCGCGATTGCCGCTGGCCTGATGAACGCCGTTATTCTGACTTCGGTGTTGTCCGCGGGTAACTCCGGTATGTATGTGTCCACTCGTATGCTGTTTTCCCTGGCCCGTCAGGGACACGCTCCGCGTTACTTTGGCAAGCTTTCTGGGCATGGCGTTCCGCTGCGCGCTCTGATTGCCACCGCTGTCATCGGTATGGCTGGCTTCATTACCTCATTGGTAGGCGATGGTGTGGCGTACACCTTCTTGCTGACGCTGTCTGCGCTCGCGGGCTTTATCACCTGGTTTGGTATCTCTTTCAGCCACTACCGCTTCCGCAAGTGTCTGAAGGCCCAGAATATCCCGTTGGATTCGCTTCCCTACAAGGCGAACTTTTTCCCCGCCGGTGCTGTGCTGGCACTGATTATGTGCTTCTTTGTGGTGGCCGGACAGGCACTTGATCCGATTCGCACTGGCGAGAATATCTTCGCTATCCTCACTCCGTACCTGGGTATCCCGGTCTTCGTCCTGCTGTGGTTTATCCATAAGAAGGTCACGGGCTCCAAGCTCGTTGACCCGGCCACCGCAGACATGACTCGCGAATAGCTGCGAAGAGCTGTGAATAGATGCGAGTAGCTATGCATCTCGCATCTAACTCTCACAACTTGGATTAGCAGTCGAAGACAATAGCGACCCCGCTTGGCACTTTTCAGTGCCAGGTGGGGTCGTTTTTAACTCCGAGTCGGACAGCTTGAAAAAATTGCGGGGATGCTCGTGTGAATACGGGCTGCAGATGTGAAACTGTGCAAGTTTAT
>NZ_KV836149.1:33405-111879 GCF_001838255.1 Corynebacterium sp. HMSC073B01
GGGCTGCAGATGTGAAACTGTGCAAGTTTATGACGCTTTCAGGCCATTTTTTGAGCCATTTTTGACATAAATGCAGTCAGTAACTCGCATCGCCCTACCGATCCCGGCCATAAACGCAGTCAGCAACTCAAAAAACAAACGAAAAAGTGCCTAGCTGAACGAGCCAGGAGCTCGTCGCCAAGCACTTTTAACGTAGCGGTTCTCTAATCACCGCTGTCACTGATCATCTAGACCGAGAAGCCGAGAGCGCGCATCTGCTCGCGGCCGTCCTCAGTAATCATGTGTGGGCCCCATGCCGGGGACCAGACCCAGTTGAGGCGGAAGTCGCGGATACCCTCGACCTTCATAACCTCGGAGGCAGTCTGGTCGGTGAGCATATCGGTCAGCGGGCAGGCCGGGGACGTGAGTGTCATGAAGATAGCGGCAATGTCGCCTTCTTCAATCCAGATGTCATATACCAGGCCCAGGTCCACGACGTTGACTCCGAGTTCCGGGTCAACAACCTCGTACATTGCCTCTTCAACCTGGATAGCCAGCTTGTTATCGGCTTCGGTCTGCTCCGGTGCCGGCGGGACGGTGATGGACTCGTACGCATCCCCCTCATCAATGGGAGCACCAGTAGTCATGGTGTCCTCGTCGACAGCATCAGGCTGTGCGGGCGAGGTGGCGTCATTAGCGATTGGTTCAGTCATGGCGATGGCCTTCCTCGTCATCGGTAACGGTTACAGTCGCGGTACCAACGCCGTTGCCTTCAGCGGCGTTGGCCAGAGCCTCAGCGGTCGCGGCCTGGAAAGCCTTCCAACCGAGAAGAGCGCACTTCACGCGGGCGGGGTACTTAGAAACACCAGCGAAGGCAATCCCATCGCCGATAAGGTCCTCATCGCCCTCAATCTTGCCTCGGGAGGTGACCATCTTCTCGAACTCGGCAAGCTTGGCCATGGCCTCGTCGACAGTCTTGCCGACAATCTCCTCAGCCATAACTGAGGTAGAGGCTTGCGAGATAGAACAGCCCACGGCGTCATAGGAGACGTCATTGACGACAGTGAGGTCGTCGTTCAGAGTGACGCGAAGTGTGAGTTCATCGCCACACGACGGGTTGACGTGATGCACTTCCGTATTGAAAGGCTCCCGCAAACCCGCATGCTGCGGATGCTTGTAGTGATCCAGGATAACTTCCTGGTACATCTGCTCGAGCTTCATGTCCTTCTCCTTTCTTAAAGTTACGGGGTGACACCGAAGAACTTCTGTGCATGGCGCACTGCGTCGGCAAGCGCCTGAACGTCCTCTTCCGTGTTGTAGATGTAGAAGGATGCCCGGGCGGTCGACTGGGCGTTGAGGATTTGGTGAATTGGCCACGCGCAATGGTGACCGACGCGGATGCACACGCCCTGGTCGTCTAAAACCTGGCCAAGATCGTGCGGGTGAATGCCCTCGACCTTGAAGGAGACTGCAGAGCCACGCTGTTCTGGAGTAGTCGGCCCGATGATGGTCACGCCGTCAATTTCCTGCAGCTTCTCCAGTGCGAGCGCGGTCAGGTGGTGCTCATGAGCAGCCACCTTATCCATACCAATGGAATCCAGGTACTTCACCGCAGCCCCCAGACCGACGACCTGGGAAGTCATCATGGTACCCGCCTCGAAGCGCTGCGGAGGCGCCGCGAAGGTGGTCTTCTCCATGGTGACGACCTCAATCATCGAACCACCAGTGAGGAACGGCGGCAGTGCCTCGAGCAGTTCCCGGCGACCGTAGAGCGCGCCGACCCCGTTGGGGCCGAGCATCTTGTGGCCGGAGAACGCCAGGAAGTCCACATCGAGATCTTTGACGTCGACAGGCATATGCGGCACCGACTGGCAGGCATCGAGGACTACCAGCGCACCGACCTCGCGTGCACGGCGCACCATCTCCTTCACATCGGTGACTGCACCGGTGACGTTTGACTGGTGGGTAAAGGCCACTACCTTGGTCTTCTCGCTGAGCTCCAGCGAGTCCACGTCAATGCGGCCGTCCTCAGTCACGCCATACCAACGAAGTGTCGCACCGGTGCGGCGAGCCAGCTCCTGCCACGGCACCAAGTTCGCGTGATGCTCCAGCTCGGTGACGACAATCTCGTCACCTTCGCCGACCTGGTACTGACCTGCGCGGTCGTCGCCAAGCACGAATGCCACTGTGTTCAACGCTTCGGTGGCGTTCTTGGTGAAGACTAGCTCGTCATAGTCGGCGCCGATGAAGCCAGCGATGGCTTCGCGGGCATCTTCGTAGGCGTCCGTGGCCTCCTCAGCGATCTCGTAAGCGCCGCGGTGCACCGGTGCATTGTGGTGGGTTAGGAACTCCACCTCAGCATCGATGACTTGCTTGGGGCGCTGCGAGGTCGCTCCGGAGTCCAGGTAGACCAGCCGCTTTCCGTCACGGACAGTGCGCGACAGAATCGGAAAGTCCTCGCGGAGTGATGGGGTGAGTAGTTCGGCGTTAGGCATTGATGTACTTCTCGTAGCCGTGCTCTTCCAGCTCGTCTGCAAGCTCCGGGCCACCGGAGGTGATGAAGCGACCATCGTGGAAGACGTGGACGAAGTCCGGCTTCACGTAGTTCAGGATGCGCTGGTAGTGAGTAATGATCAGAATGCCGCCGTCGTTTTCGTCCTGGTAGCGGTTAATGCCGTCAGAGACAACGCGCAGAGCGTCGACGTCCAGGCCGGAGTCGGTCTCGTCCAGGATGGCGAACTTCGGCTTCAGCAGGTCGAGCTGCAGAATCTCGTGACGCTTCTTCTCGCCACCGGAGAAGCCCTCGTTGACGGAGCGCTCGGAGAACGACGAATCGATCTCCAGGTCAGCCATTGCCTCACGGACCTCCTTGACCCAGTGACGCAGCTTCGGTGCCTCGCCACGGACAGCGGTCGCTGCAGAGCGCAGGAAGTTGGACATGGACACGCCGGTGACCTCGACCGGGTACTGCATTGCCAGGAAGAGGCCAGCGCGAGCACGCTCGTCGACGCTCATCTCCAGCACGTTTTCGCCGTCGAGGAGAATCTCGCCCTCGGTGACTTCGTAACGCGGGTGACCTGCGATGGTGTAGCTCAGGGTGGACTTACCAGAGCCGTTCGGCCCCATCACAGCGTGGGTTTCGCCGGATTTAATCGTCAGGTTGACGCCCTTCAAAATCTCCTTGGGCTCGGCGGACTCGTCGGTCGGCAGCACCTGCGCGTGGAGGTTACGGATTTCCAAAGTGCTCATAGTGAAATCTTTTCCTTTAATCGGTGTAAGTGGCCTGTCCCCCGGCACTTCCGGGGTGACAGGACGGAAAGGGTGAGAAAGAAGATAAGCGGTTAGAAGCCAGCGGTGTTGAGCTCTTCGTCAACGAGCTTTTCAAGCTTCTCGCGAACGGACTCGACCGGAATCAGGTTGATGACCTCGCTGAAGAAGCCGCGAACCACCAGACGGCGAGCGGCCAGCTCCGGAATACCACGCGAGAGCAGGTAGAAGAGCTGTTCCTCGTCGAAGCGGCCGACGGTGGCAGCGTGACCAGCACCGGCAATCTCACCGGTTTCAATCTCCAGGTTCGGAACTGCGTCGGCACGCGCGCCTTCGGTGAGCAGCAGGTTGCGGTTGAGCTCGTAGGTGTCGGTGCCAGTAGCTTCTGCACGAATGAGCACGTCTCCCACCCACGCGGTGCGGGCCTCACGATGAGCGACATTCGGCTCGCCCTGCAGCGCGCCCTTGTACATCACGTTGGAGCGGCAGTTCGGCACAGCGTGGTCGACCAGCATGCGGTTTTCAAAGTACTGACCGGCATCGGCGAAGTACACGCCCAGCAGATCGACGTCGCCGCCGGGTGCCGTGAAAGCAACGCGCGGAACGATACGGACAACCTCGCCGCCAAACGTTGCGACAGTGTGGCGCAGCGTAGCATCCCGGCCGACACGAACGTGGTGCGCCGAACCATGAACGGCATCTTCGTTCCAGTTCACCATGGTCACGACGCCCAGCTTGGCGCCGTCGCCGATTACGAACTCGATGTTGTCCGCGAACGTGCCACTGCCTCGGTAGTTAATGACGCAGACGGCCTCGGCATGGGACTGCACGTCAATGACAATGTGGCCGTAGGACACCTTGTCCTCGCCCGGACCATCGATGTCGATGACGACAGGCTCCTTGGACACCGAGTTCTTCGCGAAGGTCACGATGTGCGCATCGTCGAAGTTGGAGTACGCCTGTGCTGCCACGCGGTCCGTTGGGGCGCCGGCGCGACCAAGGCGCTCGTCGTCACGCTTGACGACGTCCACAGCGACGCCATCCTGACCAGCAGTCTCGACCGAAATTGAGGCTGCAACCGGCTCTGCTGCGGTGCCGTTGTGGAGACCGCGGAGCTTACGCAGCGGCGTGAACTTCCACTCTTCATCCTTGCCATGCGGCACGGCGAAGTCCTCCACGTTGAAGGATGAGAAAACGTCGCCCTTGTTCGCCAGCACGCGACGGCTATGAGCAGCCTGGTTTTCGTTGTTAATCGTCGTAGTCATTGGTATTAACCGACCGAACCTTCCATCTGCAGTTCAATGAGGCGGTTGAGCTCGAGGGCGTATTCCATCGGGAGCTCCTTGGCGATGGGCTCGACAAAGCCGCGCACGACCATGGCCATTGCATCTTCTTCTTCGATGCCGCGACTCATCAGGTAGAAAAGCTGATCGTCAGAGACCTTGGAAACCGTTGCCTCGTGGCCGAGGGTGACGTCGTCCTCGCGGACATCCACGTATGGGTACGTGTCCGAACGTGAAATCGTGTCCACCAGGAGTGCGTCACACTCGACGTTGGAGTGCGAGTGCTTGGCACCCTTGTTGACCTGCACCAGACCGCGGTAGGCAGCGCGGCCACCGTTGCGGGCCACGGACTTGGACACGATGTTGGAGCTCGTGTGCGGAGCCATGTGCACCATCTTGGCGCCGGTGTCCTGGAACTGGCCCTCGCCAGCCATAGCCACGGACAGCACCTCGCCCTTGGCATGCGGACCGGTCATCCACACTGCCGGGTACTTCATGGTGACCTTGGAACCGATGTTGCCGTCAATCCACTCCATGGTTGCGCCCTCTTCGCACTTGGTGCGCTTGGTAACCAGGTTGTAGACGTTGTTCGACCAGTTCTGGATCGTGGTGTAGCGGCAGCGGCCACCCTTCTTCACGATGATCTCCACAACAGCCGAGTGCAGCGAGTCGGACTTGTAAATCGGAGCGGTACAGCCCTCGACGTAGTGCACGTAGGCATCTTCGTCGACAATAATGAGCGTGCGCTCGAACTGTCCCATGTTTTCCGTGTTGATACGGAAGTATGCCTGCAGCGGGATGTCCACGTGGACGCCCTTCGGCACGTAAATGAAGGAGCCGCCGGACCAGACTGCGGTGTTAAGAGCGGAGAACTTGTTGTCACCGGACGGAATGACGGTGCCGAAGTACTCCTTAAACAGCTCCGGGTGCTCCTTGAGAGCGGTGTCGGTGTCCAGGAAGATAACGCCCTGGGCCTCCAGATCCTCGCGAATCTGGTGGTAGACAACCTCAGACTCGTACTGAGCGGCGACACCTGCGACCAGGCGCTGCTTCTCAGCCTCCGGAATGCCGAGCTTGTCGTAGGTGTTCTTAATATCCTCCGGCAGGTCTTCCCAGGTCTGGGCCTGCTTCTCGGTGGAGCGAACGAAGTACTTAATGTTGTCGAAGTCGATGCCCGACAAATCCGCGCCCCAGGTGGGCAGCGGCTTGCGGTCGAAGATTTCCAAAGCCTTCAAGCGACGTTCAAGCATCCACTCCGGCTCGTTCTTCTTAGCCGAAATATCGCGAACGACCGCTTCAGACAGGCCACGCTTCGCGGAAGCGCCAGCGGTATCCGGGTCGTGCCAACCGAACTGGTAGGCACCAATGGACTCGATAATCTCTTCGTCAGTCTGCGGAGTGGCAGCCTTCGTGGATTCAGCCACGTCGGTGGAGTTCTCATGGGCGAGGGTCATTCTCCGCTCCTTTCTTGTGGCGATTCAGTAAGTGTCTTTGTTACGGGAGTGAGTGGGATATTCGTAGTGCAGATACCGTTTCCATCAGCGATAGTCGCCAACGGTTGGGTGTGCTGACCTAATAATTTACTAACGGCTTCATGCTCCGCCGCGCAGAGCTCCGGAAACTCGGAGGCTACGTGGCTAATTGGGCAATGGTGCTGGCAAATTTGCACGCCGCCAGTGTTCTGGTTGATAGTTGCCGCGTACCCGGCCCGTCGGAAAGCATCGACGACGGCCTCTACGACCTCTTCCTTCTCTGCGTCCTGCCCCACTGGGGTGACGCCGAGCAGAATGTCATCAATGCGCTGACGGGCAAACTGGGCAACTGCCTGCTCACCACCGGCCTTGCGCAGTGCGGTCAGAGCTGCACTGGCAAGATCGTCGTAAGCGTGCCCGAATCTAGCGCGGCCCCGATCTGTCAGGCGATAGGACTTTGCTGGCCTGCCTCGGCCCCGGGGGCCGGTGCTGGGTGCCGGAGCGGTTTCGGCAAGACCTTCGTCCACCAGAATGTCAATATGACGGCGGACGCCTGCAGCGGATAGTCCCAGGGTGTCTGCGATAAAAGTCGCGGACGCCGGGTTGTGTTCCAGAAGCAATTGGAGAATGCGCTTGCGCGTATCACCATCATTGACTGTCGGCTTCCGATCTGCCATGACTGGTGAGTCACCTCCTGCGATTGGACTGCTGGATAATAATGGGTGTCTAGGTGGCTCAGCGAGGCAAGTATCCCACTTGCGCCGCTGGTGTATTAGACAACATAATTGTGTCGTAATTGGGCCACAATGTCCAACGCATTTAAATATCAATGCAACGTCGCTGATTAGAACGCCCTTTCGGCGTGTCGAATCGTCTACTATGTGACCTTGTGAAAACTAACCGACCTACCTCGCGCCGCTCGTCCACCTTCGACGACGCTCTCGGGGTGCGTGACGCCATTCCGAAAATTGGTCTGGCCGGTTCTAGGTCGGCAACCCTCCACCAGGGCTCAGAACAGCCGCTCCAACACCGCATCAATTACCGCGAACTCCGACGCTTCACCTGGCTGCGTTGGCTGGGTGCTCTCGGGGCGGTCTTTATTATGGTCGCCGGGATTGGCGCAGGCGCGACACCGGTGGTTGGAAATGAGTTTTGGGGTACACCACTTGGGCTAATCCTCGGTCGAATGTTGGTGGCAACGACAATCGTCACCTTCGTGGGCATTGGCATGTTAGTCACAGCCTGGTTGGGTGTCGGCGCTTTCGTTCTGGCCGGTGCGCGGACTCGCGTCACCGCAGTGACTACTCCGATGCTCATACGCACCTACGCGGCATGGGTATTGCCCTTGATGTTTACCGCTCCCCTGTTTACGCAGGATATCTATTCCTATTTGGCGCAGGCTGCAATTGTGGAGCGGGGTATGGATCCCTACCTCGCAGGGCCTGTTGACCTATTGGGAGCCAACGACCCACTTGCCCGATCGGTGCCATTGATTTGGTCGCACTCTCCGAGCCCATACGGTCCCACGGCCCTCGCAGTGGCATGGGGTATCGCCAAGATAACCAGCGACGGGGTGATCGCTTCCGTCTTTCTGCATCGACTCGTCGCCATTGTTTCGCTTCTCGTGGTGTCCTGGGCGCTGGTGCAGCTTGGTCGCCGCTGCGGCGTTAGCTCTCAGTTCACCCTCTGGCTGGGCACGCTCAATCCGCTGGTATTGCTGCACCTGGTGGGCGGTATCCACAATGAGGCCCTGCTGCTGGCACTCCTGCTTGTTGGTCTCGAACTGTGTCTGCGCGCTATCCACGGCCCTGCGCAATCGATGGTGCCCGATGAGCTGCCAGAACCCGGACCAATCGGACACGAGAACCAAAGCCGAGGTAGATCGTGGGCAATGTATGCAGGCGGTATTGTGCTCATCAGTCTCGCCGGAATGGTCAAAGTCACTGGTTTCGTGGCGCTCGGCTTCGCCGGCATGTGGCTGGCTCGAAAGTTTGGCAGTACCTGGAAGGCCGTTGCTCTTTCCGCGGTAGTGACGGGCGCAATGACCGTCGTCACGGCAGTCGTTGTTTCCTTAGGAACTGGTCTGGGCTTTGGTTGGATCACCGCGCAGGGTGGCGCCGCAACGGTGCGCAGTTGGATGTCGTTGACTACCCTGCTCGGGATCATCGCTGGTTTCTTCGGCAGGCTTCTGGGGCTCGGCGATATCAGCGACAGTGCTTTGCTGTTTACCCGCGGCATTGGCGTAGTGCTGGTGGCTGCCTGGCTCCTGCGCATGCTGTTAGCGACGTTCCGTGGGCGCATTCACCCGCTCGGCGGCTACGGCCTCGCGATGTTCGCTCTAGTAATCCTCTTCCCCGTCGTGCACCCCTGGTACCTGCTATGGGCCATCGTGCCCCTGTCCGCTTGGGCCAACCGGGTACAATTTCGCATTGCCGTGGTTCTGTACTCGGCAGTTTTCAGTTTTGTAGTACTACCACGCGGCCTGGGGTTGCCTCCGGGCACCGTCGCTCAGATTTACCTACTGGCGTTGGTATTCTTCGTCGCAGTCATGTTCGTCATCTTGGCGTACTCGACGCGATCTAAGGTATTTCGCCTTCATTAAAACTGTGAGATTAGACTGACTAACCGTGAATAACGCTGCCAATTCTCCTGCTCTGCGCCTTGAGAACGTAACGAAGAAATTCGATGACGTTGAGGCTGTATCAGACCTTTCGCTTTCCCTGGATCGAGGTAGGGTTCTTGCGCTCCTCGGCCCCAACGGTGCTGGTAAGACCACAACCGTTGAAATGTGTGAGGGCTTCATCAAGCCGGATGAAGGGCGAATTCGCATTCTCGATCTCGACCCGGTCGCTCAAACCACAGCACTGCGCAGTCGCATTGGCATCATGCTCCAGGGCGGAGGCGCCTACCCCGGTGTTCGCGTTGGCGAAATGCTGAACCTCGTTGCCAGTTACTCCGCAAACCCGCTGGACACTGATTGGCTTCTTGAAGTCGTTGGCCTAGAACGCCATCGTAAGACGAACTACCGCAGGCTCTCTGGCGGTCAGCAGCAGCGACTGTCGCTCGCATGTGCCCTGGTCGGACGCCCGGAGCTTGTGTTCCTCGACGAGCCGACAGCAGGCCTCGATGCTCAGTCCCGTCTAGCCGTCTGGGATCTCATCTCGTCGCTGCGCCGTGATGGGGTCACCGTGGTCCTGACAACGCACCTCATGGACGAGGCCGAATCGCTTGCCGACGACGTTGCGATTATCGACCGGGGCCATTTAGTTGTGGCCGGTACCACCGAGGAGATCACTAGCGCAGGCGCATCGGCTCTCCAGGGAACGTCGTCAAGCACTGCTATGAAGATCAGCGTTCGAGGCAGCCTTGACTTCGAAGAGGTCAACCGCAACTTCAGCGAGTCCGGTCTTCCACAGCGTCTGCAGCGTTCTGGCGGTGGAGAGTTTTCCCTGATTGGTGAAGCTTCACCGCGCGCCTTGACTGTCTTGGCGCAGAGTTGCGAGCAGCAAGAGGTGTTGATCACCTCGTTGAATAGGGCGACGCAATCGCTTGAAGATGTCTTCTTGCAGATCACTGGAACGGAGATGAGGAGCTAATGACTACCGCACCGAGGGCCGATGCTTCCCGCTTTGCAAAGGGCACTTTCGCCCCAGCGCCACAGCGTTCGGACATGGCGAAGTTGGTCATGTCGCAGGCGTGGTTGGAAACGAAGCTCTTCTGGCGACATGGTGAGCAAATGCTCCTCACCATCATTATCCCGTTGGCGATGCTCATCGGCCTGGTGATGGTGCCGGTGTTGGAGCTCGATGATTCGCTCGAGCGTATCTTCCCCATGGTGCTGGCGATTTCCGTCATGTCTGCAGGGTTTACCGGACAGGCAATTGCCGTGGGCTTTGACCGCCGTTACGGAGCCCTGAAGCGCATCGGCGCCTCAGGCGTGCCACCCTGGGGCATTATCGCAGGCAAGATTGTGTCGGTTTGCACCACCGTCACGTTGCAGTACGTACTGTTTAGTCTCGTGGGACTCGCCCTTGGCGCAGAGCTGTCGATTGGCGGCTGGCTGCTGGCTTATGTGGGGATGCTTCTGGGAACGTTCGTCTTTACCTCATTGGGCTTGCTCATGGGAGGTACGTTGGGAGCCGAGCTAATCCTAGGTCTGGCCAACCTGATCTGGTTCATCCTCATCGGTGCTACTACGTATGTGGCCGTTGCGCCATCGTTAGATGACATCAGCTCTGTACTGCTACACCTCTTGCCGTCCGTCGCGCTTACCGACGTGATCTCCGCGGCATTGGCCATGTCCGTCCATTGGTCAGCTGTCGGGGTGCTACTTGTGTGGGGCGTCCTTGGCGCTGCATTCGCGGCCCGCTGGTTCCGTTTTGATATGCCGAATGACTAGGAATCTGTCGGGGAATCTGCATAGAAAAGCGCAGCCCAACGCAGGGGTTTCGCTTATTACCATTTTCCGCCAGCATGGGTAGAATTTCTTAATGTGAATACTGCAGATCGAAGTTTGCCCCTATCGTTTTTGCCGCTGACACCAATCGGGCGCCAGAAGCTCTATGCCCTGCTGGTTTTGATTGCGCAGGCGGCAATTGCGGTAACCGGTTCTATCGTCCGTGTTACTGGTTCAGGTCTCGGTTGTGCTTCGTGGCCTGAATGTCACCCAGGCAGCTTCGTTCCTGTCGCGGGGGAAGCAGAAATGCTCCATCAGATTATTGAGTTTGGCAACCGGCTGCTCACCTTTGTGCTGGTTGCTCTGACACTTCTGCTCTTCCTTTCGGTTATGCGTGTCGGTCGCCGTCAGGAAATCAAGTTGCTGGCCTTCCTCAACGGTCTCGGCGTTATCGTCCAGGCTGTTATCGGCGGTATCTCCGTTTGGGTTGACCTGAAGTGGTACGCCGTAGCGTTGCACTTCCTGCCTTCGATGATTCTGGTCTGGCTCGCTGGCATGCTTTTCGTCAAGATTTCTGAGCCTGACGACGGCACTGCTACCCGCATGTACCCGCGCTATCTGCGCTATTTGGCTGCCGCCTCCGGCCTGGCCCTGACGATGACGCTGATTACCGGAACTATGGTCACCGGTGCCGGACCACACGCTGGCGATGCTTCGGTGCTCCCGGAGGATCGCCTCCAGCTACCGATTGTTGACCTGGCGCATATCCACGCTGGTTTTATGTACCTCTACCTTGGCCTGGTTATCGGCCTCATTTTCGGTCTGCTGGCCTCGGAAGCCTTTGCACCTGTGCGTAAGGTTGCCATCGCACTCGTTGTGTTCATTTTGGCTCAGGGCGTAGTTGGAATGATTCAGTATTGGTCCGGTGTACCGGAGGCATTGGTGCCGGTTCACGTTGCCGGATCTGGTATCTGCACCGCTTTGACTGCAGTACTTTTCCAGCACGGTTACCGCACTGTCGGTGGGAGCGCAGAAGTCACTGGCTCGCTTGAAGGCGATGCGGCTGCCGCCACTGTTGCTTCGGAGAAGAACGTCGAGGTTACCGCGTAGCTAGCTGCCGGTCAGCGGCTGTATTAACCACTGTGGTTACCGGCTGTTGATTCCTGCTTGAACCGCCTAAACACGCGCTTTGGCTGTGCGTGTTTAGGCGGTTCTGCTGTCTGCTCGGCTCCGTGTGCTCGGATGTGCGTTTCCCAGTGGCTAGCGGGCTGCGCGGGCTGCGCGGGCTGCGCGGGCGGTGCAAGGGGGCGGTCTGCCCACCTATCGATCCGAGTTACTGACTATGTTTATGACAGAAATCGCGCGAAAAATTGCCTGAAAGTGGCATAAACTCGCACAGTTTCACGTTTGCAGCCCGTGCCCATCTCCACACACAAAAAGAGGCCCTTCCCGCAACCGGAAAGGGCCTCTTCAAAGGAGCTCAGCAGCTGACCTAGAACATGCTCGAAATTGTCTGCAATCCGAGTACGGCATCGAGAGAAAGCGCCACACAGACGATAGACAAGTAGTTGTTCGACATGAAGAACAGCTTCATCGGCTTGATCTTGCCACCGGTCTTAACGTGGCGGTGCAGGTCAATGGCGCCCCACAGGAACCAGGCACCAGCGCCAACGGCGCCAATCAGATAGATCCAACCAGCGTACGGAACCAACAGCAGAGTGGTGATCACGGTCGCGGCGGTGTAGTAAATAATGCGCTTGGAAACGACGATTGCCGGCTTGACCACTGGCATCATCGGCACGCCAGCGGCCTTGTAGTCCTCCTTGTAGCGCAGGCCCAATGCCCAGGTGTGCGGCGGAGTCCAGAAGAAGATAAGCAGGAACAGGATGAATGCCTGCCACCAGTGAGCCAGCCCCGTAATCTCCGGGTTGTTGTCAGTGATTACGGCCCAGCCGACCATCACCGGCATACACCCCGCAGCGCCACCCCAAATTACGTTCTGATCAGTACGGCGCTTCAGCCACAACGTGTAGACGAAGATGTAGAAGGCAATCGTAATCAGAATGAAAACGGCGGCCAGCAGCGAGTTACACAGCAACCACAGCCATAGGAACGACGCAATCATCAAGACAGTGCCGAAAATCGCTGCCGCTCGACGGCTAACCTGGTTGCGCGCGAGCGGGCGACGGCGAGTACGGCGCATCTTCTGGTCAATGTCGTAATCCATGACCATGTTGAAGGTGTGCGCAGCCGCTGCACCCAGCCAACCACCGAACAAGGTGAGAAGAATCAGTCCAACGTGAACATGACCGCGATCAGCCTGAAGCATTGCGGGAATGGCCGCGACGAGCAGGAGCTCGATAATTCTTGGCTTAGTCAGTGCAATATACGCCTTGACTGTTTCCAACAAAGCAATGTCCCTTTCACGCGCCATAAACAAACCCCCCGTTTACAGATAGTCGGATGTAACGGTCGGAAAGTTCCCGACGAGTTTTTCCGCAAAATTAAATGAGGGGCAGGCAATCAGTTTACCGGTAATCATAACGGTTCCAATAATGACCGTCGTAAAGCATGTGCGGCGCGCCCTCTGAGACTTATCTCTCAGCTATTCGGCCCGGTTTGAACCCGGAGCGCGCAATCCTAGTTAGTATGGAGGAGAATTTTACTAATCCATTTGGATACTAGGAGTCATTCACGTGACACTGTCGACTGAGCATGAAGCACGGGTTGTGCGCAACTACCCCTCGGACTGGTCTGACTTGGATACGAAGGCCGTTGATACGGCCCGTGTGCTGGCCGCAGACGCCGTTGAAAAGGCAGGTTCGGGGCACCCCGGCACTGCGATGAGCCTCGCACCGCTGGCTTACTCTCTTTACCAGCGCGTTATGCGCCATGACCCGAAGGATACGAAGTGGATCGGCCGTGACCGTTTCATTCTCTCCTGTGGTCACACCTCTCTGACGCAGTACGTCCAGCTGTACCTCGGCGGTTTTGGCCTGGAGCTCGATGACCTGAAGGCGCTGCGTACGTGGGACGCTCTCACCCCGGGTCACCCGGAGTACGGCCACACTGACGGCGTGGAAATCACCACTGGCCCGCTGGGTCAGGGGCTGGCGTCGGCTGTCGGTTTTGCCATGGCTTCGCGACGGGAACGTGGGCTGTTCGACCCGGAAGCTGCTCCGGGTGAGTCTCCGTTTGATCACTACGTGTACGTCATCGCTTCTGATGGTGACGTTCAGGAGGGTGTCACTGCCGAGGCCGGCTCGCTGGCCGGCACTCAGCAGCTGGGCAACCTGATTGTCTTCTGGGATGACAACGGCATCTCCATCGAGGACGACACCACTATTGCTTTCACCGAGAATGTCGCGGACCGCTACCGTGCTTATGGCTGGCAGGTCATTGAGGTTGACGGCGGCGAGGACGTCGCGGCACTCGAGGCTGCTGTCGAGGAGGCCAAGAAGGATACGGAGCGTCCGACATTCATTCGCGTTCGTACTGTGATCGCTTACCCGGCTCCGACGAAGATGAACACCGGCGCATCGCACGGTGCTGCTCTTGGTGGCGAGGAGATTGTCGGCATCAAGGAAGCTCTCGGCTTCGATACCGACAAGAGCTTTGACGTCGCTGACGAGGTCATTGAGCACACTCGCAAGCTAGTTGAGCGCGGCGCTGAGGCTCACGCACAGTGGCAGGTCAAGTTCGACGAGTGGGCTGCGGCTAACCCGGAGCGCAAGTCTCTGCTGGACCGTCTGACCGCTGGCGAGCTGCCGGAGGGCTTCGACGCTGAGCTGCCGACCTGGGAGCCGGACGAGAAGGGTGTTGCTACCCGCAAGGCTTCTGAGGCCGCGCTGCAGGCACTGGGCAAGACCCTGCCGGAGCTGTGGGGTGGCTCGGCTGACCTGGCTGGCTCCAACAACACCGTCCTGAAGGGCGAGCCGTCTTTCGGTCCGAAGTCCATCACCACCGGCACCTGGACCACTGACCCGTACGGCCGCAACCTGCACTTCGGTATTCGTGAGCACGCCATGGGCTCGATCCTCAACGGCATTCTGCTCCACGGTGGTACCCGTCCGTACGGCGGCACCTTCCTTATCTTCTCGGACTACATGCGTCCGGCTGTCCGCCTGGCATCGCTGATGGGCATCTCCCCTATTTATGTCTGGACCCACGACTCCATTGGTCTGGGCGAAGACGGTCCGACGCACCAGCCTGTTGAGCAGCTGGCTTCGCTGCGCGCTATCCCGGGTGTGTCCACTGTCCGCCCGGCTGACGCTAACGAGACCGCTCAGGCTTGGGCCGCTGTTCTTCAGGGAGAGGCAGGCCCGAAGGCTCTGGCTCTGACCCGCCAGAACGTTCCGGTCCTGGAAGGTACCAAGGAGAAGGCCGCTGAGGGCGTCCGTCGTGGTGCGTACGTGCTTGTCGACGGTGCCAAGGAGACCCCGGACGTCATCCTGATGGCTACCGGTTCGGAAGTTCACCTCGCTGTCGAAGCTGCTGACAAGCTGGCTGAGGAAGGCGTCAGCGCCCGCGTTGTCTCCGTTCCGTGTCTTGACTGGTTCGAGCAGCAGGACGATGCCTACCGCGAGCAGGTTCTGCCGAAGTCCGTCCGCGCTCGTGTCTCGGTTGAGGCCGGTATTGCAATGCCGTGGTACCGCCACCTGGGTGATGCTGGTCGCGCTGTCTCCCTGGAGCACTTCGGTGCATCGGCTCCGTACAAGGAGCTGTTCGAGAAGTTCGGCATCACAGCAGAGGCTGTTGTCGATGCCGCCAAGGAGTCCATCGAGGCTGCTAAGTAAGTTTGTTAAAACCTGGCGCTATCGGCCGCTGTCGGGACGGGATTTGTGAAAACCGTACCGCGCTCCGGTAGCGCCAGTATTGTTTGTGACGCACAGTAGTTTAAGGACATACAACTTTTAGCGAAGTCTTTAGGCAACGAAGCGGTATTGACAGAAAGGCGTTAAACACTATGGGAAGCACCACGATGGAAGCGCTCGCCAAGGTAGGGACTTCGGCGTGGCTCGACGATCTTTCGCGCCAGCGCCTCACCTCGGGCGATTTGAAAAATCTGATTGAAGAGCTTCGGGTTGTCGGTGTCACTACTAACCCGGCAATCTTCTCTTCGGCGATGACCGCCGGTGAGGATTACGACTCTCAGCTGGCGCAGCTCACTGCAGAGGGTGCGAACTCGGCAGATGCTGTGTTCGCGATGGCAATCGACGACGTCCGCGATGCCTGTGACCTTTTCGCTGGTGTATCCGAAGAAACCGACGGTGTCGATGGCCGTGTGTCCATCGAGGTCGATCCTCGCTACGCCGACAACTACGAGGCCACGATTGCGCAGGCCCGTAAGCTCTGGGAGCGCGTCGGCAAGCAGAACGCGATGATTAAGATTCCGGCGACCGATGCTTCCCTGCCGGCTGTCACCCAGGCTCTGTCCGAGGGAATCTCGGTAAACGTCACCCTGATTTTCTCGGTGGAGCGTTACCTGCAGGTCATTGATGCGTTCATCGAGGGCATTGAGCGTGCGAAGGACAACGGCGTGGACCTGGCTTCGGTCCACTCTGTTGCGTCGCTGTTTGTTTCCCGCGTTGACACCGAAATCGATGCTCGCCTGGACAAGATCGGCTCCGAGGAGGCCCTGGCTCTGCGCGGCAAGGCTGGTCTGGCCAATGCCCGTGCAGCTTACGCCAAGTTCGAGGAGACTTTCTCGGCGCAGAATATTCGCTGGGCACAGCTGGAAAACGCCGGTGCTAAGCCGCAGCGCCTGCTGTGGGCTTCGACCGGTGTGAAGAACCCGGCTTACCCGGACACCCTCTACGTCACTGAGCTGGCTGCACCGCAGACTGTGAATACCATGCCGGAGAAGACGCTGCGTGCTGCCGCGGGCTTCGAGGGCGAGGTTCGCGACGCCGTCAGCGGCCAGGGTGACGCAGCCAATGCCGTTATGACTCAGCTCAGCGAGATTGGCATCGACCTCGATGACGTCTTCGCTGTCCTGGAGCGCGAGGGCGTGGAGAAGTTCGTGGACTCCTGGCAGTCCTTGCTCGAGTCGATTGCACAGCGCATGGAGCAGCTGAAGTAAGCCTGCTGATTATCTAGGTGCCTGTTGGTAGTGGCTGCGTTTCTGGCTGGCGCCAGCAGGTCGCCTGGCGATCCGAGTTACTGACTGCGGTTATGTCAAAAACGGCCCGAAAAATAGCCTGAAGGTGTCATAAACTTGCACAGTTTCACATCTGCAGCCCGTAACTTTTGGGGTTGTCAGTTTCGGTTCGCCTGTTGTGTTACTTAACCCGCATGTTCAACGTTGGACATGAAAAAGCTCCCCTGCGCGGGGAGCTTTTCTATTGGTGCTAGGACGTGGCGAAGGTGGGACGCACAGAGGGCAGTGGGCGTTTGTCTTCCTTTAAAGCCCAGGCCATCACGAACGCAGAGATTACGGCGATGATTGAGGCAAAGATCGGCACAGCCGGCCAGGGGGCACCCGGTACGGAGTCGGTCACGTCCAGCAGATAGCTGAAGAGGAAGAGCGTGGCCAGGGCCAGGCCAATGGTAATTGATCCTGCACGAGTGCCCTTCGCGCCGGCGACGGTGCCGACTGCGGTGCTCGCCACGGTAGCCATGAGGAAGCTCAAGAAGACGCACAGCGCGGTGAGCAGAACTGTGGTGTAGTTTTGCCCGGAATCCTCAATCATGTACAGCTCCCCGTTAGTGTCCGGAAACAGGGCCGGTCCGGAGGTGACAATGAAGCTATCGAATCCGCGGTAGTAACCGGACTTGTTCTGTTCGATGACCATCGCCGTGACGATGAAGGCGGTAGCCACCAACGATGTGCCCAAGATTGCGATGATTGCGGAGCGTACCCAGCGGGCGGTGCTCACGCCGTAGTCACGCAGGGTGACCGAACGCCGGGCTGTGATGAGGAAGAGGATGCCCAGCGCGATAATGCCAAGCAAGGTGTTGCCGGTTCCGCTGCCTACGAGCATGCGCCCGAAGGCCGAGTACAGGATGGCCACGGCGGCAACACCGAGGAAGGTTTTCTTGTTGGTCGCGATGAAAGCTCCGGTGCTCATTTCTTGCTCCGTTCGATGTAGGAGGAGGTGCTTGCGAGGTCGATGAGGGCCGCGGGGTCGAGGTAGCTCACC
This sequence comes from Corynebacterium sp. HMSC073B01, assembly GCF_001838255.1. Classification (NCBI taxonomy): domain Bacteria; kingdom Bacillati; phylum Actinomycetota; class Actinomycetes; order Mycobacteriales; family Corynebacteriaceae; genus Corynebacterium; species Corynebacterium sp. HMSC073B01. Next base: position 50,945 of record NZ_KV836149.1, read on the forward strand.
TCAACGCCGAGGGCGCGGGCATGCGCAGCGGCAGACGAACTGAGCTCTGTAGCCAGGATTGCCTCGCAGCGCTCGCCGAGGGTTTTCTTAGCGAGCACTGGGCCGGCCACCTGCGCCACGAGATCCGTAGGGCCTCGCAGCACCGGATGGCTAGCGCGCAGCTTATCGACGTCATAGGGCCCGTACGCATCCTGCTTGTGGATGACAATCAAGGTGTCGACTAGGCCGGCTAGATCCTGGGAGTGCTGCGAGGTGACCACAATGTTGGCCGATTCGGCAGCGTCGATAAGCATGCCGCGCAGTATGGTGCGGTGCTCGACATCGAGGCCGTTGAAGGGTTCGTCGAAAAGTAATGCATCCTTGCCCGATGCCAGGGTTGCTACGGCGATGAGCAGCTGGCGCTGGCCCAGGCTGAGCTTCTTGATGGGGGTGTCGCCGGGGAAATCGAGGAGAGACTCCGCGTGGGACACATCGAGCTGATCCCAGCCCGTGCGCAAGACGTGGAAATATTCGCGCGGAGTGGCGCCGAAAATCTGGGTGTCGGGTGCCGCCTTCGCCAGGGCAGCCGTGGGCAGTTGCGCGAGGGTGTGAAGGTAGTAGGTCTTGCCGGCACCGTTGGGGCCGATCACGCCGTAGATGCTCATTTCTCCTCCTCCAGCATGGCGATGATGTCGTCAAGGGTGAGGCCGAGGACGCCGGCCTCCGCTTTTAGTGGCTCGATGTAGGTGCGCTGGAACGCTTCACGACGCTCAGCTCGAATGCGCTCACGGGCGCCTGGAGTGACAAACATGCCGAGACCTCTTTTCTTCTCTACGAGCCCCACCATCGACAGTTCTGTCATGGCCTTGGCGGCCGTGGTGGGATTGACCTGATAGAACTCCGAGAGCTCCTTGGTTGAGGGGGCGCGATTCTCAGCCGCGAGCTCCCCGGACAGAATCATTGATTTCAGATCCTCGGCAATCTGGACGTAGATGGGCCGAGAATCCGCCTCCTTCGCCTGCATATCCACCTCCATGGTGTACGGGTATACCATCTATGTCATAAACCTAAAGCAAAAGAAAGGGGCCCGTCAAGGCCCCATCGAAGGAATCGGAAACGATTCCACCGGACTTTTCTCGATATGACATTATGTAAACCGTGAGTGATTCTCTGCAACGCAACGATCCGAACTCCCCTACTGCCAGTTCTCGGCACAACGGAGATGGCAGCACCAACCACCACGGATACATCAACCCGCTGCGCGACCCGCAGGATAAGCGCTTGCCGCGTATTGCGGGGCCGGGTGGCATGGTGATTTTCGGTGTGACGGGCGATCTGGCCCGAAAGAAGCTCCTTCCTGCCATTTATGACCTGGCCAACCGCGGTCTGCTCCCTGCCTCCTTCGCGCTAGTTGGCTACGGTCGTCGCGAATGGTCGAAGCAGGACTTTGAGGATTATGTGCGCACCGCAGTGGAACAGGGCGCCCGCACAGACTTCCGTGAGAGTGTCTGGCAGCGTCTGGCTGAGGGCATTCACTTTGTTACCGGTACCTTCACCGATGACGAGGCGTTCGATCGCCTGGCCGCGCAACTTGAGGAGCTCGATCGCTCCCGCGGCACCGCTGGCAACTGGGCCTACTACCTGTCCATTCCGCCAGCTAACTTCCCCGATGTCTGTCATCAGCTCGATCGGTCGGGGCTCGCGCAGTCGGGCGAGGATTATTGGCGTCGCGTGATCATTGAGAAGCCATTCGGCCACGACCTGGCCTCCGCTCAGGAACTCAACCGGATTGTGAACTCGGTCTTCCCAGAAGACGCCGTGTTCCGCATCGACCACTACTTGGGCAAGGAAACCGTCCAGAACATTTTGGCCATGCGTTTTGCCAACCAGTTGTTCGATCCGATGTGGAATTCTCACTACATTGACCACGTTCAGATCACCATGGCCGAGGACATCGGTTTGGGTGGTCGCGCCGGTTACTATGACGGTATCGGTGCGGCTCGTGACGTAATTCAGAACCACCTACTCCAGCTGCTGGCACTGGTGGCAATGGAAGAGCCCATCGCCTTTACCCCGGAAGAGCTGCAGGCGGAAAAGATTAAGGTTCTGCGTGCCGTCGAGCCAGTGCGTCCGTTTTCGAAATACACCGCACGTGGCCAGTACACCGCGGATTGGCAGGGCAGCAACTTTGTGCCGGGGCTGCGCGATGAGGAAGGATTCGACCCCGAGTCCACGACCGAGACCTACGCCGCTTGTACGCTCCAGATCAATTCTCGTCGTTGGGCCGGTGTCCCCTTCTACCTGCGCACCGGCAAGCGCCTCGGCCGTCGCGTCACTGAAATTGCGCTGGTCTTTAAGTCCGCACCGCACTTGCCTTTTGCGGAGACGATGACTGCCGCTCTCGGCCAGAACGCCATGGTGATTCGAGTCCAGCCAGACGAGGGCGTGCTCATGCGCTTCGGCTCGAAGGTTCCGGGCTCGGCCATGGAGGTACGCGATGTCAACATGGACTTCTCCTACTCCGAGGTGTTTACCGAGCAGTCGCCAGAGGCCTACGAGCGCCTGATTCTGGATGCGCTTCTCGACGAGGCCAGCCTCTTCCCCACTAATGAGGAAGTCGAGCTGTCCTGGAAGATTCTTGACCCCATCATCGAGTACTGGGCCAAGCGCGGTCGTCCCGAGGGCTACCCCGCAGGTTCGTGGGGGCCTTCCTCCGCTGACCACATGCTCGAGCGCGACGGTCGCGCTTGGCGACGGCCATAGGTTGCCGACCTCTCAGTTCTTAAGAATTTTCTGACAGAAAGAACACTTTCATGATTGTCAATTTGCCAGACACTGACACCGCGAGCATTGCTCGTCAGTTGGTGCAGCTTCGAGAGCAGGGCGGCATCGTCACCACGGGCCGTGTCCTCACCCTGATTGTTTTGGCCAAAAGCGAAGACGACCTGGAAAACATTATTTCCACGGTCAACTCCGTTTCCCGCGAGCACCCATCCCGTGTGCTGGTATTGGTCTCCGATGATCCACGCCTGGACAATCGCCTTGACGCGGAGCTCCGCGTCGGTGGTGATGCCGGTGCCGCTGAGATCGTCGTTATGCATATGTCCGGTGAGATTGGTCAGCACCACAGCTCTGTGGTGACTCCCCTGTTGCTACCGGATACGCCGGTCGTGGCGTGGTGGCCGTCTGAGGCGCCGCAGGTCCCAGCGGCGACACCAATCGGCCGGATTGCCCAGCGCCGTATCACCGATTCACTCTGTGACCCGAATAGCAACGCTATCTACACGCGCCGTACGGGCTACACGCCCGGCGATTCCGACCTGAGCTGGTCGCGGCTGACGAACTGGCGCGGTGTGTTGGCATCCGCTTTCGACTTGCCGCCGCACTCGCCGGTGACCTCCGTGTCCATCTACGGCCCACAGGACTCGCCATCGGTCGAGGTCGCCGCCGGATGGTTGGCAGATCGCCTGGGGCTGCCGGTCAACCGTTACTCCACCGGTGAGAAGAAGATTCCGGTGGACGAAAAGGGCCGCGCCAAGCCACCGGTGACCTCCGTCGCCTTTGAGCGTGAAAATGGCCAGACTTTGCGTATCGATATTGAAAGCGCCACCACTGCATCGGTCACCAACGGAGAAAAGCCCCCGTTCAAGGTTGCAGTATCGCGTCCAACACGCTCCGAATGTTTGGCAGAGGAGCTGCGTCACCTCGACCACGATACTGCCTACGGACGTGCCCTGCGTGGCCTCAGTCAGATTCACACGGTGGGAATGCAATCTCCGACGTCCACAACAACTAGCTTCGCTAACGAACCAGGAGTCTCTGACAAGTGACCACCGATAACGCCTCGAATACCGTCCCTGCCCCTCAGTTCCACCGCGCCGCTGACCAGGCGGGCATCGTCGAGGCTGCACGTCAGCGCTTCATCGATGCGGTTGTCGCCGTCCACCATGGCAACGCCTCTCCGGTCACCGATGACGGTTTCGTACGCGTCGTTCTCACCGGTGGCGGCGCGGGTACCGCTTTGCTCAGTGCGCTTGCCGACGATTCCGGAGACATCGACTGGAACCGAGTCCTGGTGTTCTTCGGAGATGAACGCTTTGTCGCTGCCGACTCGGCAGATCGCAATGCGTTGGCTGCTCGTAAGCGTCTCTTGTCCCCTGTCGGCGTGCCGGAGGAAAACATCTTCGAGTTTGCCGCTGCCGACAGCGGCGTGACCACCACGGAGGCCGCCGAAAGCTACGAAGCGATCGTTCGGGAGAAGGCTCCAAATGGCTTTGACCTTCACCTTCTCGGTATGGGCGGAGAGGGACACATCAACTCGATTTTCCCACATACCGCAGCGCTGGCTGAGCAGGAACGCTTGGTCGTGGACGTGCATAACTGCCCGAAGCCACCGCCGACCCGCATCACGCTGACGATGCCGGCCATCGCCAGCTCTCAGCGTGTGTGGCTACTTGTAGCGGGCGGCGAAAAGGCTGAGGCAATTGCAGCTATCGCTCAGCAGGACGACCCAGCGCAGTGGCCGGCGGCCGGGGTTCGCGGTGTTCAGGAAACCGTTGTCTTTGTTGACGATGCTGCGGCTGCGCAGCTCTAGGCTTCCGCTTCACCGCTAACAGCCCAGAACCAGCAAATTCCCGTCGATAAGCGAAATGCTATCGACGGGAATTTTTATTGCTTAAAGGCCTGCGGTGGGGCGTGCTGCGTGCGGAACCTACCAGCCGAAAGTATTGAACAGCAGCAACAGGACAATGCAGAGCAACCAGATAATCACGGTCACAATAGTGACGCGGTCAAGGTTCTTCTCCACCACAGTCGAACCGGACAGATTCGACTGCATGCCGCCACCAAAGAGGCTGGACAGTCCGCCACCCTTACCCTTGTGGAGCAGGATGAACAGCGTCATCAGGATGGATGTGATGACCAGGACAATCTGAATGGCGAGGTACACGCGCACTTCCTTTTGAAACGTCGCTTCTTTAAGAACTCCAACTATACTAGCGCAATTGCTCGGCTGGCTAGGTATCCCTAGCCGTATCCCTAGGCGGATTCCTAGCCGGAGTTGCGCAGTGCAGTTGCCAGACCATTCATGGTCAGCTGAATGCCCCGACGCACCTTGTCGCGATTATCGCCGGCGCGGTAGCGACGCAGCATCTCCAGCTGGATGATGTTCAGCGGCATAAGGTACGGGAAGCGCATGTCCACCGAACGCCTGAGCAGCGGGTTGTCCTCCAGCAGGTGCTTGTACCCGGTTACCTTCAGGAACATCTCCAAAGTCAGGTCGAACTCAGCCTTGATGATGCCGTAGATGCGCTCACCGTCGGCCTTATCTTGGCAAAGGCTAGCGTAGGCGCGCGCCAGGTTCAGATCAGCCTTGGACATGACCTGCGCCATGTTCGACAGCACCGAATTGAAGAACGGCCAAATCTCGTTGAGCTGACGGAGCTCAGCCAGGCGGGAACCGTCTTCGTCCTCGCCGATCCACTCCTGCAGTGCAGAGCCGACACCAAACCAGCCCGGCACCATAGAACGCTGCTGCGACCAGGACAGTACCCACGGAATTGCGCGCAGGTCAGAAATGGTCTGGGTCTGCTTGCGTGAGGTCGGACGCGAACCGATGTTCAGGCTGCCGATCTCATCGACCGGGGTCGACGACGTGAAGAAGTCAATAAAGCCCGGGTCCTCGTGCATGAGCTTCGAGTAGGCCTCGCGAGACAGGTCGGAAATCTCCGACATAATCTCGTGGGCGCGAGCTGGGTTCTTCAGGTCATCGACGTCGAGCAGAGTCGACTCAATCGTTGCCGAAACCAGCGCGGCGAGGTTCCTGCGTGCCGCTGCAGGGTGACCGTACTTTGCAGAGATAATCTCGCCCTGCTCAGTGATACGCACGGACCCCTGGACTGCACCCGACGGCTGCGCCAGGATTGCCTCGTAGGACGGACCGCCACCACGGCCGACAGTACCTCCGCGGCCATGGAAGAGACGCAGGCGAATGTCGTTGTCCTTCGCGGCTGCCACGATTGCGACCTCCGCGTCGTAAAGCGCCCAGTTTGCAGCGAAGTACCCGCCGTCCTTGTTGGAGTCGGAGTAGCCGAGCATGACTTCCTGCAGATCTCCGCGTGCGGACACGTATGCGCGGTAGACCGGAATGTCCCACGCAGCACGCAGCACGTCGGCACCAGCCTGCAGGTCTTCGATGGTTTCGAACAGCGGAATGACGTCAACAGAACCGGTCGGCTGGGAGCCATTCGGGCGAATCAGACCGACTTCCTTGAGCAGAATCATCGGCTCCAGCAGGTCGGAGACCGATGTACACATCGAAATGATGCAGTGCGGTACCGCGTCGTGACCGTACTTGCGCACCGCACGAGATGCCGCACGCATAATGCCTAGCTCGCGAGCCGTAGCTTCGGAAAGATCTGCGGAAGTCGAAACCAGCGGACGGGAGGACTGCAGTTCCTTGGTCAGCAGCTCGACCTTGTCGGCTTCCTTCAATCCCGCGTAGTTGTCCACCACACCGGCAGCGGAGAACAGCTCGGTGAGAATTTCCTCTTGAGAGTCCGAATTCTGGCGGAGATCAATCGAGTACAGGTGGAAACCAAATACCTCCACTGAATCCATCAGGTCGCGCAGGCGGTGATCGGCGATGAGGTCATCGTGGCTGGACCGCAGGGAGTCGTCGATAATCGAGAGCTCTTCAAGTAGCTCCTCGGCGCTGTCATACGGAGTGAATTCCGACCAGTCGCCCTCAATGATGGACTCGTCGAAGAAGTTCACCGCTGTTGCCGCCACGCGACCGCGGATACCGTGAACCGCACGACGGTACGGTTCATCTTCGCGGTTTGGTACGTCATTGTGGCCTCGGCTGGCCAAGGCGACTAGATCCACGGTGACCTTGGTCAGGCGATCACTGAGACTGAGCTCGCGCTCCAGCAGATGCAACTGCGAGAAGTAGTGACGCAGGATGGTACCCGCTGCCCTATCGGAGGCGTAGCGCAGCGTCTCCTCTGTCACGTACGGGTTACCGTCGTGGTCGCCGCCGATCCACGATCCCATGCGAATCGTTGGGTTAGCCGGCAGCTTGTTGCCGCCGAGCTGACGCAAGTGCTTGACGACGTCTCGGTTAATCTGTGGCACAGCTTCCAGCAGAGAAAGCTGGTAGTAGCGAAGACCAACCTCGACCTCATCGCGAATGTCCGGGCGGTTCATGCGAATGAGAGCCGTTTGCCACAGCGTCAGGATACGGCGGCGGATATCGGCATCAATCTCAGCGAGTCGGTCCGCGGTGCGCGCATTCATCGGGGCCGCCTGAATCTCGTGGCGGCGCCGCATTGCGGCCGTGATGTGCTTCTGCACATCGAACACTGTGCGACGACGAGTTTCCGTTGGGTGTGCGGTCAGAACCGGGACGACCTCAATGTGGTCCATCATGTCCGCAATCGCGCCGCCGGAAACCTTGGCGTCGCGAAGCTTCTGCCATGTTGCCTCCAGCGTGGAGTCCTGCGGTGGATCGCCAGCATCGAGAGATGCCTCGATGCCCAGCTCCTCGTGCAAATCCTCAGCGAGGTTGGCCAAAAGTGCGAAGTGCGTGAAAGCACGGATGACAGGGCTTGCCTCGGCTGGGTCAATATCGCGGAAGAGGCCGGTGAGCTTCTCGATGTCGCCATCGCCACGATGGAGTTCGAAGGCTGCACGGCGAGCATTTTCGACCAGGTTAAAGACCTCGTCACCCTCTTGCTCGCGGATTACCTGCCCAAGAATTCGACCCAGGTGGCGAATATCCTCCCAGAGCAAGTCCTGCTGCTTCGCGGTAGCGGTCGATGAGGATTGCTCATTGCTTGCAGTGTGTCGGTCAGTGTCACCATGTACTTGTTCGTTCATTGAGCACGTCCTTTGAAAATTGCCGGGCATTCCAAGTGGAAAGCCTCGGGAAATGTATCGCGCTAAAACATTGCCAGTCGGTGTGCCTGGATTGAGTCCGCCTAAAGGCAATAACCCCGAATCGGTTTTATGAGAATCAATAAAACCAATCCGGGGTCGCGCATGGCGCCTATCTTATCAGTTGTTCTGAATTTATATGCACTTAGGCGTTCTGAGCGGCATCTGCAGCAAGTGCGCAGAGCTTCGCGAATGCTTCACCGTCGAGCGAAGCGCCACCGACGAGGCCGCCGTCGACGTCGGGCTTGCCGACGATCTCAGCGACGTTCTCGGCCTTGACGGAACCACCGTAGAGGATGCGCATCTCCTTTGCGATGTTCTCGTCCGCAATTTCTGCGACGGTCTCGCGGATAGCTGCACAGACTTCCTGCGCGTCTGCAGCCGATGCGACCTTACCGGTGCCGATAGCCCAGACAGGCTCGTAAGCGATGACGGTCTTGGCCAGCTCAGCGTTGGTCAGGTTAGCCAGGGAGCCCTTGACCTGAGAGACAACGTACTCGACGTGCTCTTCGGCCTCTCGGACCTCCAGCGGCTCGCCGACACAGACGATTGGGTTCATGCCCTCGCGCAGTGCTGCCTTGGCCTTCTTTGCGACCAGCTCATCGTCCTCTGCGTGCATATCGCGACGCTCGGAGTGACCGACGACGACCCAGGTGCAGCCGAGCTTTGCCAGCATCGATGCGGAAATCTCGCCGGTGTAAGCGCCGGACTCGTGGACTGAGACATCCTGCGCGCCGTAAGTGACGCCGAGCTTATCGCCCTCAACCAGAGTCTGGACCGAACGCAGGTCGGTAAACGGCGGGATGACAGCGACGTCAACCTTGTCGTAGTACTCCTTTGGCAGAGCGAACGCGAGTTTCTGCACCACACCGATAGCTTCGAGATGGTTCAGGTTCATCTTCCAGTTACCAGCAATAAATGGTGTACGTGCCATAGTGGTGGAATTCACTTCCCTATCAATTAGCGGATTTTTAAGCGATGAAAATCCGGTGGTGGAAAAATCTTAGTCTTCCAGGACGGAGACGCCCGGCAGAGTCTTACCCTCGAGGAACTCCAGCGAAGCGCCACCACCAGTGGAGATGTGGCTGAAGCCGTCCTCGTTCAACCCCAGAGTACGTACTGCTGCTGCGGAGTCGCCGCCACCGACGACGGAGAAGCAACCGTTGTTAGTGGTGGCATCGATGATGGCCTGTGCAACCTCGCGGGTACCAGCTGCGAAAGCCTCCATCTCGAACACGCCCATCGGACCGTTCCAGAACACAGTCTTGGACTCAGCCAGCACCTTGCCGAATGCCTCAGCGGAAGCCGATCCGATGTCCAGGCCCATCCAGCCTTCCGGAATCTCGGTGGCATCGACGACCTTGTTTTCAGCGTCAGCAGCGAACTTGTCGGCCACGACTACGTCGGTTGGCAGAACAATCTTTTCGCCGTAGAGGTCCAGCAGATCCTTACAGGTGTCAATCATCTCTTCCTGCAGCAGGGACGCACCAACGTCGTAGCCCTTGGCAGCCAGGAAGGTGAAGCACATGCCGCCGCCGATGACCAGGGAGTCAACCTTCGGCGCGAGAGCCTCAATAACGCCCAGCTTGTCGGAAACCTTGGAACCGCCGAGCACGACGGTGTACGGCTTCTCCGGGGTCTCTGCGACCTTGCGCAGAACTTCAAGCTCAGCCTGAACCAGGTTGCCGGCGTAGTGCGGCAGCTTCTTAGCGACGTCGAAGACGGAAGCCTGGGCGCGGTGAACAACACCGAAACCGTCGGAAACAAATGCTCCGTCCGGAACAAGTGCGGCCAGCTCGGCTGCGAATTCGGCGCGTTCTGCCTCGTCCTTGGAGGTCTCGCGCGGATCGAAGCGGACGTTCTCCAACAGGAGTACATCGCCCTCGGTCAGACCATTTGCGCGCTCGTGCGCGTCCTCACCGGAGACATCACCGGCGAGCGCGACGTACTGCTCCAGGCGCTCAGATAGCGCCTCAGCGACCGGGGCCAGGGAGAACTCGGACTTAACCTCGCCCTTCGGGCGACCCAGGTGAGCCATAACAACGACCTTGGCGCCGGCCTCGACAAGCGCGGACAGGGTGGGCAGCGAAGCATCGATTCGACCCGGATCGGTGATAACGCCGTCCTTCAACGGAACGTTAAAGTCGGAGCGGACGAGGACGTAACGGCCTTCAATACCTTCGTTGATCAGGTCTTTGACAGTCTTAACAGTCATCTCAATGAAATCCTTGTGAAAGTGTGTAAAAAACGGGCCGTGGGTGGCGTGCCCTACTCAGGCGCAACCACCCCGGCCCGTTCGGGGTCTGGGATTAACCAGGTGAGTTATTAGAGGCGCTCACCGACGTAGACAGCCAGGTCGACGAGGCGGTTGGAGTAGCCCCACTCGTTGTCGTACCAGGAGACAACCTTGACCTGATCGCCGATGACCTTGGTCAGCGGTGCGTCGAAGATCGAGGAACGCGGGTCGCCCTCGATGTCCTTGGAAACGATTGGGTCCTCGTTGTAGCCCAGAACACCCTTGAGCTCGCCCTCAGCAGCTTCCTTGATGGCAGCATTGACGGACTCGACGGTGACCTCGCTCTTCGCAGTGAAGGTCAGGTCGGTGACAGAGCCGGTCGGGGTCGGAACACGCAGTGCGTAGCCGTCCAGCAGACCCTTGAGCTGCGGCAGAACCAGAGCGACTGCCTTTGCAGCACCGGTGGAGGTCGGAACAATGTTCAGTGCAGCAGCGCGGGCGCGACGCAGGTCCTTGTGCGGAGCGTCGTGCAGACGCTGGTCACCGGTGTATGCGTGGATGGTGGTCATGAGACCGCGCTCGATGCCGAACTTGTCGTCCAGGACCTTAGCCATCGGAGCCAGGCAGTTGGTGGTGCAAGAAGCGTTCGAAATGATGTTGTGCTTCTCCGGGTCGTAGTCAGTGTGGTTAACACCGACAACGAAGGTTGCGTCTTCGTTCTTAGCCGGAGCGGAGATGATGACCTTCTTGGCGCCAGCCTCGATGTGAGCCTTGGCAGCGTTGGCATCGGTGAAGAAACCGGTGGACTCAATGACGATGTCGACCTCGTGCTTGCCCCACGGCAGGTCCTTCGGGTCGCGCTCAGCGTATGCCGCGATGCGCTTGCCGTTGACGGTGAGGGACTCATCGTCGTAGGTGACCTCTGCGTCAAGCTTGCCCATGATGGAGTCGTACTTGAGCAGGTGAGCCAGGGTCTTGTTATCAGTGAGGTCGTTTACAGCAACGACTTCCAGGTCAGCGCCCGCAGCGAGCAGGGAGCGGAAGAAGTTGCGGCCGATGCGACCAAAACCGTTAATACCTACACGAACCGTCACAATAATCTCCTTAATGGATTGGCGAATCGATGCCACTTGTCAGGGCGCTGATTGCGCTCCAACAGGTTCACTACAGAAGTGTACGTTGGGTTTTTCATTCGCGCAGCGGTGGTTTGGTGCGAAAATCCCAAATAAACGGAGATTTATCAAAAATTACGCACCTGACTAGGCATAACAGGTGCTTTACTCGTCAACTTCTTTGTCAAAAAGTTCGTCTGTAACGACTGCAGTTGTGGGGGGAATTCCGAGTTCGTTTGCTCTTTTGTCCGCCATGGAGAGCAAACGGCGGATGCGTCCTGCGACGGCGTCCTTGGTCATTGGCGGATTTGCCAGCTGCCCAAGTTCTTCCAATGAAGCCTGCTTGTGCTCGATGCGCAGCTGTCCTGCAGACACCAAATGGTCTGGTACATCGTCTCCGAGAATCTCTAATGCACGCTCTACTCGTGCTGCTGCAATAACGGCCGCACGAGCCGAGCGCCGCAGGTTGGCATCGTCGAAGTTTGCCAAGCGGGTGGCCGTCGCTCGCACTTCACGACGCATACGCTGTTCTTCCCACTGCAGGCGAGTAGTCTGGGCTCCCATTCGCGTCAGCAGCGCACCGATTGCATCGCCCTCCCGGATGATTACGCGATCGCCACCGCGGGATTTATTCTCCTTGCTCTTAGCCGTAATTCCGAGCCTACGAGCACATCCCACCAATGCGAGTGCCGCTTCAGCAGAAGGAGCAGTGACTTCCAAAGCTGAGGAACGCCCCGGCTCAGTCAGTGAACCATGTGCCAAAAAAGCACCCCGCCATGCAGCTTCTTGATCAATTTTCTGCCCCATGATCAGCTTGCGTGGTAGCCCACGTACGGGACGTCCCGCAGAGTCAATCAGGCCAGTTTGCCTAACGACGAGTTCCGCGCCATCAGTTACCCGCACGATGTACTTCGAGGTCTTTCGCAAGCCACCGGGAGATAAGACATTGAGGCTGGCTTTGACATCGTAGAGTTCGGCCAGCATGGAGCGCAGGCGGCGTGCGACAGCGCCGGAATCCAACTCAGCCTCCAGCACAATCGAACCTGCCACCAGGTGGAGTCCTCCTGCGAAGCGGAACAGGGTCGCAATCTCCGCTGCCTGAGCGCTTTCCTGCGAAACTGACACGCGGGCTAGTTCGTCTTTGACCTTCGCCGTCAATGCCACGATGCTGTCCATCCTCATTTCATGTGTACGAGCTGGGTTTGGGCCTGGTTAATTTAGGTAAAATTAACCCCATTTGAGCTTTAGCAATAAACCTCAAGGATAGTATCCGGAACCAATCGAGTGGCAATTAGTTGATTGTCTATTGCATCCTCGCAGGAGAATGCATAAAAACCCTCGACTGACCGGACGCTTTAGAGGAACTGACGAAGTGCGACAGCTAGTTTCTCCGGCGAATGCCGACCCGTCAGAGCTCCGTGGTCATCAACTTCTTGCACATCGGCGAAGACAACCTGCGCGTCTAGGCTATCCGCCGCTCGCTGCAGGTATTCTCGTTCGGTATCCGCGAGCGGCGTGTTGTCGTCGACAAGCACGTAATTGAGCTTCAAGTTAGGTGCATGCTGCGTGAGCATATGGATGTGCCGTTCGGAAGAAAAACCGGCGGTCTCCCCCGGCTCGGCGACAAGATTCAGCACCACGACGGTTGTGGCATTGGTTTCTTGCAGAGCATCCCGCAGCCCGGGCACCTGAAGATGTGGCAGAACCGAAGTAAACCACGAACCCGGACCCAGCGTCACCAAATCGGCATTGAGGATAGCTTCAATGGCCTCCTCGGATGCCGGCGGAGTCTCAGGAATCAGCCGGATTCGGCGCACCTGGCCAGGTGTCGTGGCCACTGCGACCTGGCCACGGACCTGGCGCACAACGCGAGCATCCTGCTCCAAGCCAACGACTTCGGCCTCAATCTCTAGCGGGATCGGCGACATGGGCACGACTCGACCCCGGATTTGCAGCAACCGGCCAATTTCGTCAAGCGCGTCGACTTCATTTCCCATCACACTAGTGAGGCCAGCGATAATCAGATTGCCAATCGCATGCCCTGCCAGTGCGCCAGTTCCGCCAAAGCGGTGCTGCAGTGTCTTTTCCCACAGATCGCCTTTTTCCGTATCTGCGGAAAGCGCGGCGAGTGCCATGCGAAGGTCTCCAGGGGGAATCTGCCCCAGCTCACGACGAAGGCGACCCGAGGATCCGCCGTCGTCGGCAACTGTGACCACCGCTGTGACATGGTCCGCAACCTGACGGTCAGCTCTCAGCGTGGCAAATAGACCATGACCGCCACCCAGACTGGTAATTGATGTCAATTTCTACACCTCCACGAAAACCGCTAATTGCGGTCAATATCGCGGTGGACGACGTTGACGTTGATCCCGGAAACTCCCTCGAGCTTCTTAGCCAGCGCCTCCGACATGGCCACACTTCGGTGATGGCCTCCGGTGCATCCCACAGCGATAGTCATAAAACCCTTGCCCTCACGCCGGTAACCGGGCAAAACCAATTCAATCAAGTTTGTGACGTTGTCCAAAAACCCCTGAGACTCCGGTTGGGACAGTACGTAGTCGGCCACTGCTTTGTTGGTACCGCGGCCCGCACGCAGCTCAGGTACCCAATAGGGGTTGGGGAGAAAACGGACGTCGAAAAGCATGTCGGCATCGCGCGGTGCACCGTGCTTAAACCCAAAGGACTCGATGGTAATCTGTTGAATCTTGCTAGCGGTATCCGACAGCTGATGCTCTAACTCACGGCGCAAATCGTGCACGCTCATGTCAGAGGTATCCACTACTAAATCCGACATGCCCTTTATGGGCAGCAGCATCTGACGTTCAGCTGCAATACCCTGTGAAAGCGTGCCATTTTCCTGCAGCGGATGTGTGCGGCGGACTGAGTCGTAGCGGGCGATGAGGGTGTCGTCGTTAGCATCAAAGAAGATGACATAGGGCTGGCGCCCCTCATTGCGGAGTCCGTCGAGCACCTCCCCCAAACTGCCCGCGAATGCGCGCGAGCGAACGTCGGTGACGATAGCGAGGCGCTCTACTGGAGAGTCCGCCTCAAACGACAACTCGACCATGCGCATAATCAACTCCGGGGGCAGGTTGTCTGCGACATACCAGCCCATCTCCTCCAAGACGCTGGCGGCCGTATTGCGTCCGGAACCGGACATGCCGGTAATCAACACAAGTGACTTTTCAGCCTGAGGGGAATAACCCGAAGTAATCATGCCATCACTCTAATACAATTTCGGCCAACCGCTCTCGGTTTTACTAGCGGAAGTAAACCCGCTAGCACTGTTTCAAGTGCGGTTTTAGCCACTTGTTTACCTACTTCTACGCCTACTCTCCCGGACCGACATCCGAGTTTGGTTCTGACGACTTCTCGTCTGGATGGAGGTAATCGTAAACAGTTTTCGCGAGCATCGGCCCGAAACCAGCCACTTCTTCTATCTGCACGACGCTGGCCTTCTTCAGCGCCGCAACGGAACCAAAGTGCTTGACCAACTCACTGCGGCGTGCTGGCCCCAGCCCCTTAATGCCATCAAGCACCGACGAGCGCATGCGTTTAGATCGCTGCTGACGGTGATAATTAATGGCAAAGCGGTGCGCCTCATCACGAATTCGCTGAATAAGGTACATCGCCTCCGAATTGCGCGGCAGAATGAGTGGCTCATCGTCGTCGGGAATCCACAGCTCTTCTAAGCGCTTGGCAATCCCCACCAACGTCACATCGGTGACCTCGAGTTCATCGAGGACCGCCTGAGCGGCTGCGACCTGCGGTGCACCACCGTCGACGATGAACAACTGTGGCGGGTAGGCAAACTTGCGGCTACTCCTCGACTGCTCATCGACGGCATCAGTCGTCTCCTCGACGAACATTTCGCTGGCATCATCGGGCATGGCGAGCTTGTCCTCGTTATGGCGCAGAAAACGACGGCGCACCACCTCAGCGATGGAGCCGACGTCGTCGGAGCGACCGTCACCCGCTGCATCCTTGATACGGTAGCGGCGATAGTCGGACTTCTTGGGCAATCCATCCTCGAAGACCACCAACGAGGCCACCACATCGGTGCCCTGAATATGCGAGATGTCAGTGCATTCGATACGCAGCGGCGCTTCATCCATAAACAGCGCGTCCTGAAGTTCGGAGAGAGCCTGCGATCGAGTAGTTAAATCTCCACTTCGCTTTAGCTTGTGCTGGCGCAGCGCTTCAGCTGCATTTTTCTGCACGGTCTCCATGAGCGTCCGCTTGTCACCGCGCTGCGGGACCCGAATGTCCACATTGGTGCCACGAATATCGGCCAAAAATGCAGCAACCTCCTCAAGATCGTCGGGCGTGGCCTGGACGAGAATTTCGCGTGGCACAACCTGGGCGGCAGTGGTCGATTCATCGCCGTCGACATCCGCGTGCTTGGCGGCATCGCCATAGAACTGTGTCAGGAACTGCGTTAGCAGCCCACCCAAACTGGGGTCAGTTTCTCCCTCTCGAAACTCCGTAGTCGCGTATTCGCCGGACTTCTCCACTACCCAGCCGCGCTGACCGTAAATACGTCCTGCCCGAACATGGAAAATCTGCACGGCCGCTTCCAGTTCGTCGGTTGCTAGCGCAATAAAATCGGCATCGGCGGCGTCGGAAAGCACGACTGACTGCCGCTCCATGACCTTGTCGATGGCAGCGAGGTTGTCGCGCAGACTAGCGGCGCGCTCGAAGTCTAACTCGCCGGCAGCTTCCTCCATTTCCTTCTTCAAGCGCCTCGTGACCGGGCCCGTATTTCCCGACATGAAGCTGGTAAAACCACGGACAATTTCGCGATGTTCCTCGGCACTGACACGGCCGACACAAGGCGCCGAGCATTTGTCGATATAGCCGAGCAAACAGGGCCGCCCCAGGGCCTGCTGCCGGTTGAAGACACCCTTGGAACAAGTGCGGGCCGGGAAAACTCGTGTCAGCAAGTCGAGGGTTTCTCGGATAGCCCACGCGTGTGAATAAGGCCCGAAATAACGCACGCCCTTCCGGCGCGGTCCTCGGTAGAGAAAGAGCCGCGGGTACAGCTCTCCAACGCTGACGGCCAACATCGGATACGACTTATCGTCGCGGTACATCACGTTGAACCGCGGATTAAAGCGCTTGATCCAGGTGTACTCCAACTGCAGCGCTTCGACCTCATTGTGGACAACAGTCCACGTCACCTTCGAAGCGGACTGCACCATCTGACGGGTGCGGGGATGCAGCCGAGTTAAGTCCTGGAAATAGTTAGACAAACGCGCACGGAGATTCTTCGCCTTGCCGACGTAGAGAACGCGCCCGGTTGAATCGAGAAAACGGTACACCCCCGGCTCCGTGGGAATGGTGCCGGGGGCGGGACGGTACTGAGAAGGGTCAGTCACTTACGGTGTCCTTAAAACATGTCCTTGGGTTAGTCCTCCGGCATGAACTTGTCTTCAAGTTCACGGAACCGGCGGATGTCTTCCACGACGCGGTTGCCGTCGGCCGACTGGATCGCGAGCATCGGCACAAACTCAAAGTCAGGCAGCTCCAAGCGAGCCCAGCGGGACTTCTTTGGAAAACTCAGGCCGTAGATATCGACCCACGGGTAAAACTTCGCATTGAGTAGATTGCGGACTTCCACACCCCTGGCATTTACGCGAACGCGAGCCCGAGTCAGCAGCAGGATTACCCCGGCGATGATCAAACCAATCATTGGGAAAGCCAGCTGGTCAATAAAGGTCACCGAAGCTCCGGTGTTACCAAAGTCCACCACGATACCCATGAAGATATGGATAGCGAAAACCACAACTGCAGCGATAATCGCCCACAGACGCAGCTTTTGCGAGGTGATTTCCAACAGCCATTTGTCTTCGCTACCGGTGTCGACGGCAGTCGAATTGCTGTGGCGTTCGGAGTTACCCATTCTCACTCAGCTCCACCTTCACGAAGGGACTTCAACACTGCGACGGTGTGCAGCGCTGCGGCCATGGCCTCGCGACCTTTATTCTCCGCGGCGCCCTCACCGCCGGCACGATCAATTGCCTGCTGTTCAGTGTTGCAGGTCAACACACCATTGCCAACTGGCGTTTCACAGTCCAGTGCGATCCGCGTCAGGCCCTCAGTCACCGAGTCGCAGACATAGTCGAAGTGCGGCGTACCACCGCGGATAACGCACCCCAGCGCCACCACGGCGTCGTGAGTTCGGGCGAGCTGTTGCACCACAACCGGAATCTCCAGAGCACCGACGACAGTCACATCCGTAACTACAGCGCCGACCTCCTCGGCCTGGGCCAGCGCTTCACGACGAAGCTGCCCAGTAATCTCCTCGTTCCAGTGAGAGGTGACCAGACCGACTGTCACACCAGTGGAATCGGGAACGGAAATTTCAGGAAGACCTGCGCCACTCATCTACTGTGCTCCTTCTGTCGAAATGCCGTGGGTCTCCATGTACTCATCCAACCAAGGGAGCTCATGGCCCATGCGTTCGCGCTTTGTCAACAAGTATTTCAAGTTATCCTCGTTGACCTCAACTGGCACCGGTACCCGGCGGCTCATCTCCAGTCCATAACCACCTAGGCCGGCACGCTTGGTCGGATTGTTCGTCAGCAGCGCCATAGAGGTGACCCCAAGATCCTGCAGAATCTGTGCACCAGTGCCGTACTCACGTGCATCCGACGGCAAACCGAGCGCAAGATTGGCATCAACGGTGTCAGCGCCTTCATCTTGCAAGTGGTAGGCCTGCAGCTTCGGCATCAGACCAATGCCTCGGCCTTCGTGACCGCGCATGTAGAGAATGACGCCGCGCCCCGCTTCGTGGACCATGCGCATGGAGTTGTGCAGCTGCTGACCGCAGTCGCAGCGGCGAGATCCCAATGCGTCACCGGTGAGGCATTCGGAGTGCACACGCACGAGGACATCCTGGCCATCGTTGGAAGACACATCCCCCACAACGAGAGCGACATGCTCGACACCGTCGATAAGGCTGCGGTAACCAATGGCACGGAACTCGCCGTAGTCGGTCGGCAGCTTGGTTTCGACAACGCGCTCAATCAAGTGCTCGTTGTGGCGACGGTATTCAATCAGCTGCTCGATGGAAATCAGCGCTAAATCGTGCTCGTCGCAGAAGCGACGTAGTTCCTCCGCGCGAGCCATGCCGGTCGGGTCTTCCTCGGAGACAACCTCACACAGCACACCGGCAGGACGAAGCCCTGCCAGGCGGGCGAGATCGACCGCAGCCTCGGTGTGGCCGGCACGGACGAGGACGCCACCATCGCGAGCTCGCAACGGAACCACGTGTCCCGGTCGGGTGAAATCGTGCGGGCTGGACGTGGGGTCAGCCAGAGTACGAATGGTGTTCGCACGATCTGTGGCGGAAATGCCGGTCGTACCGGTGTTGGCATCCACGGTCACTGTATATGCGGTACCGCGGGCATCCTCATTCTCCGACACCATCGGTGGCAAATTCAGACGCTCGCAGTCCTCGGCGGTCAGCGGTGCACAGATGTAACCAGAGGAATAGCGAACCATAAAGGCAACAAGTTCAGGCGTTGCCTTCTCTGCGGCGAAGATAATGTCGCCCTCGTTCTCACGATCTTCATCGTCGACGACGACCACGGCCTTACCGGCTGCGATGTCCGCAATGGCCCGTTCAACAGAATCGAACTTAATCACAGTCTTGTAGCTTATCTTTCCAACATTTTCTCGACGTACTTGGCTAGCACATCGACTTCCAAATTGACCTTGGTGCCTACTGCGGTCGAACCAATAACGGAGTCCGTCAGCGTCGTCGGTATCAGACTGACCTCAAAGAACCCCTCGCCTACTGCAGAGACAGTCAACGAGGTGCCATCCACGGCAATTGAGCCCTTTTCCACGACATACTTGGAGAGCTGCTCCGGCAGAGAAATCCGCACTACTTCCCAGCGTTCCCCTGGCGTGCGCGAAATAACCTCGCCGGTGCCATCGATATGTCCCTGCACGATATGGCCGCCGAGGCGTTGCCCTACTGCGGTTGCACGTTCGAGGTTGACCTTGGAACCGACCTCAACCTGGCCGAGACTCGACCTATCCAGAGTCTCTTGCATGAGATCAGCGGTAAAGAAGTCATCGCCAAACTCCACGACGGTCAAACAAACGCCATTGACAGCAATGGAGTCACCGTGGTGCACGTCGTCAAGCACGGTGGTCGCGCGAATGGTCAGAGTAATGGAATCGGCTTCGCGGTCGATTTCGCGAATTTCGCCGAGTTCCTCAACAATTCCCGTAAACATAGTGGTCAGGAAAATCCTTTACCGTTTGTTATAAAATGAAAGACTTTTACAAAGTTAACTCTAGCCGGTCTACCCGCGATCTTTGCCACTGCGGAGTGCCGTGATCAAAATGTCGTCCCCCAGAGTCTCTACCGCGACGGTACGGAAACGGGAGATGTCAGTGATGGAGGTCTCGTGGTTGGACGATGTCACTGGCAGGCCAGCGCCGAGAAACGCCGGGGCAATGTAAGACTCAATCGCGTCGACAGCATCGGCTTCTAAGAAAGCGCTGGCGAGCCGTGGGCCGCCTTCTACCAGCACGTCAATAAGCCCCATATCCGCCATTGTCTCCAGCGCGACTTCCACATCGTGAGTGCGAATGTGGCGGAAACTATCGCCGCGGATATTCGCATCGGCGGCAACCTCCGAGGTGCCAATCGCGATGCGCAGAGGCTGCGTTGACAGCTCCTCGCCGTCTGGTGTGCGCGCGGTCAATCGCGGATTGTCGGCGAGCACTGTTCCCGTTCCGACGACAATCGCTTGCCGACGTGCACGATCTACATGTACCCGTGCCCGCGCCTGCTCCCCCGTAATCCACTGCGAGGTGCGGTCGGTAGCGGCGGCGAAACCATCAAGTGTGCCCGCCGTCTTCAGCGTGATGTGTGGGCGCCGAGTGCGCTGCCAGTGTAACCATGGACGCAGATAGCCATCCGCCACACGATTGCGTTGGAACTCCTCGACCACGTCGATTCCCTTGTATCGCAACCACTCGCTGCCGCCAGCGGCCACGGGATTAGGATCGGCGACCGCAAATATGACGCGGGAAACTCCGGCTGCCGCAAGTGCCTCGGTGCACGGTGGTGTACGGCCGATATGATTGCACGGCTCTAGTGTGACCACTGCAGTACCGCCCTGAGCTCGTGCCCCCGCCATTTCTAATGCTTGTGGCTCTGCGTGTCGGCCACCTACCGGCTCAGTTCCGGCCACTCCTACCGCAATCCCTGCGGTATCGAGGATGACGCAACCAATCGGTGGATTGGGATAGGTGGTGCCCCGAACTCGCTGGCCGGCTTCTATGGCCAATGCCATAGCTTGAGCGTCAGTCAGCGGCTGTGCGGAGACGAGATCCGGAAACTGTGCCACCGTGCTTCACCGCCGTCTACTTAGTTGCAGCAGTAGTGGCCAATGCGCGCAGCTCATCGACAGCCGCCGCACGATCATCAGCGCCGAAAACGGCCGACCCTGCAACGAAGGCGTCGCAACCGGCGGCGGCAGCGGATTCGATGGTCTTGGCGGAGATACCACCGTCAATCTCGATCAGAGTATCCAGACCTTCGGCATCAATGCGCTGACGCAGCTTCTCGACCTTGGTTAGCTGATCCGGCATAAAGGACTGGCCCCCGAAACCGGGTTCGACACTCATGACCAGCACCTCGTCGAATTCGGCGAGGTGATCCAGCCACGGCTCAATTGGGGTACCCGGGCGCAGCGAGAACCCGGCCTTCACGCCCTGGGAACGAATGTGGCGTGCCAGTGCGATGGCATCGTCGACGGCTTCCACATGGAAAATAACGGAGCTCGCCCCCGCCTTAATGTAGGTGTCGACCCACTTCTCCGGGTTCTCAATCATGAGATGGACATCCAAGTACTTGTCCGTCACCGCAGCTACGGCCTCCAGCACCGGAGCGCCGAAGGACAGGTTGGGAACGAAGTGGCCATCCATGACGTCGATATGCAGCCAATCTGCATTGGCTACAGCCTCAACCTCGCGGTCGAGGCGAGCGAAGTCAGCAGCGAGAATGGACGGGGCAATAATTGGTGCGCTCATAACCTCTGAGCCTAGTCGTTCTTGCGCAAAACTGAGAAGAACATCGCATCGGTACCGTGGCGGTGTGGCCACATCTGCACAGATGGATACGGTCCGACATCAGTCATCGGCGCTACCAACTCGTGTGCATTCAGCTCCGTCACCGGCAATTCCGTCACTGCCCTATCGACAATGCCCCTGGTTTCCCGCAGATGCGGAGAACACGTGGAATAGACGATGATGCCACCCGGCCGTGCCAGACGCACAGCTTCACTGAGCAGTTCAAACTGCAGCGCAGTCAAGGAGTTCAGATCGGACGGCGACTTCCGCCAGCGCGCTTCCGGGCGACGGCGAAGCGAGCCCAAACCAGAGCACGGCGCGTCTACCAAAATGCGGTCAAAGCCTGCCTCCAGCCCGGTATCGCGACCATCCGCAACGGTTACAGTCACTGGCAGCCCGGCCGTGGCCTTCTTCACCAGTTCTGCGCGAGTCGCAGATACCTCAACAGCGTCGAGCTTCGCGCCCTCAATAGCTGCGATGCCGCCGATGAAAGCTGACTTACCACCGGGGCCGGAACACAAATCTAACCAGCGGCCGCTGTCTTCACCGGCAACGGGTGCCATGGTGACGGCACGCGCAATGAGCTGAGAACCCTCGTCCTGCACCGCAGCCAAGCCCTGTCGGACCGGCTCCAATTCTCCTGGGGCACCGGAATCCAAGCGCACGCAGTACGGCGACCACGGTCCCTCTTCACCGCCGGTGATCAGTGCCAATTCCTCAGCAGTAATCTCGCCCGGACGAGCGACCAAGTGCACCAACGGGCGCGCATCGTCGGCAGCGAGTGCCTGCTGCAGCTCACCGGCTTGTGCACCGAGTGCGCGGGCAAACTCCATCGCAATCCAGCGCGGGTGGGCATGCTTCATCGCTACGTAGCTAATCGGATCGGTCGCAGGATCCGGCGCGACCTCAGCCACCCATTCGCCTTCGGTCTTCGAGGAAACTTTCCTCAAAATGGCATTGACAAAGCCGCGCGCACCAGGTCCCGCTACCTTCGCCACCGCCCGCACCGAGGTATCGACCGCCGCGTAGGCATCGACGCGCGTACGCAGCAGCTGGTACGTGCCCAGGCGCAACACATCCATCACCGGTCCAGCAATATCGTTTAACGGGCGTGACGACGATGCCTCAATCACGGCATCCAACAGGCCTTCCGCCCGCAGTGTGCCGTACGTCAGCTCAGTTGCAAAAGCAGCATCCCGACCCTTGAGCTTGTGTGCCTTCAGCAACCTGGGCAGCAGCAGGTTCGCGTAAGCATCATTCTCGCGAACGTCGGCTAGTACCTTCAGTGCGACCTTGCGCGGTTGGTCAATGCCACCGCGATTGTCCCCACCTCTGTTGTCACGGTTACGGTTGCGGTCATTGCGGTTCTGTCCGCTGCGGTTGCCGCGCTGCCGTCCGCCACCGGTGTGGCGGGGTTTGTCGTTGCCCATTTACTCGCAGACCTTTCCGCCGGGTTGGCTACCTCGCGCCCAGTCGGACGCATCCATCATCTTCTTACCCTGTGGCTGCACCTTCACCAGCTGCACATAGCCATCGGCACAACGCACAGATACTCGGTGCTTCTCCACTACCAACTCACCCGGTGTGGCGGCTGCCGCCTCCGGAGCAGCTGCCTTTCGCACCTCGTCGACCGCGGCGCTGTCCTCGTCGGAAAGCGGGGTGAGCTCTCCGACCTTCAAACGTGCGCCGTCGAGAGTTGTCCACGCACCTGGGGCAGGCGTGAATGCACGAGCGCGGCGGTCAAGAAGATGTCGCGGCTGAGTCCAAACGATTCGGGCATCCTCCGGCCCGAACTTAGCGGCGTAACTGACATCCTGTTCTGGCTGAGCGGTCGGACGCAACGCACCGGCTTCGATGCCGTCCATGGTGGCGGCTAGAAGATCCGCGCCGGAGTATGCCAGGCGGGTCAAAAGGTCGTCGGCATTATCGGTCGGGCGAATCGCTTCGGTGACGGTACCGAAAACTGGTCCGGTATCCAGACCCTTTTCAATCCGGAAAGTACTGGCACCCGTGACTTCATCGCCGGCAGCGATAGCTGCCTGCACCGGCGCGGCACCTCGCCAAGCAGGAAGCAGTGAGAAATGCAGATTGACCCAGCCGTGCGTCGGTACATCGAGCAATTCCTCCGGCACGAGATTGCCGTAGGCGACCACCGGGATGCAGTCGGCGTTTAATTCGCGGATCTGCTGCTGGATCTCTTCATCGCGCAGGGTCGTCGGGGTGAGCACGGGAATGTCGTGTTCCAAGGCCAGAGCCTTCACCGGCGAGGGCGAAAGCGACTTACCGCGGCCACGGCGGGCATCGGGGCGAGTGAGAACAGCGACGATTTCATGACGGGAGTCTTCGAGCAACTTCTTCAGTGCAACGACAGCAGGTTCCGGGGTTCCGGCAAAAATCAGGCGCACAGTAAGTGGATTCCTTCCTGGTGGACCTAGTTGTTCTAGTTAATCTAGTGATGAAACTCGGGGCGCCACACCCAGGGGTCTAGGCGCAGGTGAGTTAACCGCGGTTGAGGAACCAGTCCTGCTCACGCAGAGAACGCATCGCGGTCTTGCGCTCGTCGCCCTCGAGACGCTTCAAAAACAGCACACCATCCAGGTGGTCGCTTTCATGCTGCACACAGCGAGCCAGCAAATCATCAGCTTCGAAGCTCACCGGTGTGCCGTGGCGATCCTGGCCAGTAACGCGCACACGTGCGTGTCGAGTCACGGGTCCATTAATACCCGGGATAGATAGGCATCCTTCGATTTCGTGGACAGTCTCGTCGCCGATGGCTTCCCATTCCGGATTGACGATGTGCCCGCGGGTGCCGTTGCAGTCGTAGACGAAAACGCGCTGCAGCACGCCGACCTGGTTTGCCGCGAGCCCGACGCCCTGTTGCTCGTCCATCGTGTCGAACATGTCATCAATCAGGTGCGACAGCGTCGCGTCGAAATCAGTGACGGTATCCGCCTTGGACAGCAACACCGGATCGCCGAAAAGACGTACCTCACGAACTGCCATGAACTTAGAGCCTCCAAGAAAACTGGTGTGAATCAAGCGATAACGCGCTCATTTTAGCAGCTAGCCGAAATTAATCGGATCGACGACAACGCGCACCGGCGTCGGGTCCTTCCTGGTCGCTCGAACGACCTGTGCTGCCTTCAACGCCGCTCCCACCGCCCGTGCTTGCCGACGGTCACAGCGCACCAACATCCGCTGAATAGGTGTACCCGGTTCCACGCCTGCTGGTGGTCTGGCGTTGCGGGGAAGGTCTACCGGCCCCAGGATTTCCGCGCCCGATGGAACCTCCAGGGACTCCATGAAGTTACGCAGGCCCTCTTCAGTCCCGTCCACCGCTGCCACGTGAAAGGCCGGAGGCAGAGTGGCGGCTGTACGGTCGGCCAATTCCCTGTTCGCAGCGCCTACCGCGTCCCATGCCAGAAGATCGGCCACAGTCGGGACTGCAGCATCCGCATCGATAACCACTGCCCCTCCTCGCTCCCGCGGTCGCGCAAGCGTGACAGCTCGAGACCAATGCGCATAGGCCTCTTCATGAGCGCGCAAGTCCTGCCGGCCGAGCATCGCCCAAGTGTCCAGCAGCATCACTGCACCGTAGCCCTCCGGCGCATAAGGCTCGGCTCCCGGCGTGGCCACCACGACCCTCGGGCCTTCGGGAATGTCGTCAACAATCCGTTCGCCAGAGGAAGCGACGACTGGGAATGGACTGAAAATACGACCAAACTCTTCCGCCGTACGTTCACTGCCGACCACGACTGGCCGAATCTTGGTGGAACCGCAGCTATGGCAACGGTGGTGGATGTCGATGCGGCCACACCACCGACAGGTCGGCGGCGCCGGATCGTCCGGGTTATCGGACGGTGGAATTCCCAGTGGACCGTTACACCAGCGACAGCGCGCAGGCGCGCCACAGGAACGACACGACAATGTCGGTACATATCCCTTGCGGGGTACCTGGACCAGAATCGGAAGCTCTTCGCGCAGCGCGGCTTTTGCCCGTCGAAAAGCGATGGCAGGAAGGCGTCCCCTACTCACGTCATCCGGGTCTTCGGAAGTGTCCGTGGAGGCAATCATCTCCGGCATGGATTCAGCCAGGGCGTCGGCGCCTGCAACCAGATTGTGCGCCCAACCTGAGGAGACCAGCAGCTGCACCTCTGCTGTACGGCTATACGATGCAAAAATAAGAGCGCATCCCTCCTGCGCACTTCGCGTGACCAGCACCTCGCGAGAGTGGACGTAGGGTGCGCGGGGGTCTACGAGGTTGTCATCGCCATCATCGACAATCACTGCTAAACGCAGATTCTGCACTGGGGCGTACGCTGCCGAACGTGTGCCGACGACTATGCGCCCCTGGCCGTGCAGGATATCCAGGTACCGGCGATAGCGGGACTCGGGCCCGAGACCAGCCCCGAGAAGAGTGAGCTGACGGGCAGAAATGAGCTCGCGAAAAGCGCTCTCGAAGCGCGCCTGCATGCGTGCGTCCGGCACAATGATGAGAACACCGCCACCATCGCGGGCGACCGAAACGCTGAGCGCGGCGAGCATGGCTGCCACCTGTTCCCCTGGAACTGGCTGCCACGCTGCGCGTGCCGGGGAGCCCTTGCGGACGGAATCGACAAAGGATTCGCCGAAGACATAGTTGCCCCAAGCGGAAAGATCCGGATCCTCGGTGGCAAGCTTTCCCAATTCCTCCCACGTTGGGGGCATGTTCTCCTTGCGGGCACGTTCGGCCCGTGCATGACGGGTTGGGATGGCGGATCGAATGATGTTTGAGCGTGTTGCGCCGTAATACTCCGCCAGAAAATCCACCAACCGTCGAAGCTGTGGCGGATAGACAACCTCAGAGCTGATGACATCCTTGAGATAGGACAGTTTGCCGTCGTGAGTGGGCGTGGCACAGCGCTCCAGTACCAGCGCATTGACCAATTGGCCGTGGAAGCGAATCCGCACGCGGCAACCGACAACCGCTTCCTCCGCTAGCGCGCGCGGAACCAGGTAATCGAAGGGGCGATCCAACTGCGGCAGCCCCAAAAGTGGAAGCACCCGCGCGACTGGCAGCTTCTCAGCTGCGGCGGCGGGTGCGAAGGGGGCGTCGGTCATAGAGTCTTACTCTACTTCCCCACCCCAGGGTCATGCTGGCGGGTGGTGTTTATCCCAGGCCAGCGGCTGCGCGGAGCTCTTCAACACGGTTGAGTTGCTCCCACGGCAGGTCCAAGTCAGTTCGGCCAAAGTGACCGTAGGTGGAGGTCTGCGCATAAATCGGGCGCAGCAAGTCCAGGTCACGAATAATAGCGGCCGGACGAAGGTCGAAGACCTTGTTGATAGCCTCGCGGATGGCGTCGTCCGAAACGTGACCGGTGCCGAAAGAGTCGACGTAAAGGCCTACCGGGCGAGCGCGGCCGATAGCGTAGGCGACCTGAATCTCCAGGCGGTCAGCCAGACCTGCGGCCACGGCATTCTTCGCAACCCAACGGGTGGCATAGGCGCCGGAGCGGTCCACCTTTGACGGGTCCTTACCCGAGAATGCGCCGCCACCGTGACGAGCCATACCGCCATAAGTGTCGACGATAATCTTGCGGCCGGTCAGGCCGGCATCGCCCATCGGGCCACCGATAATAAACTGGCCAGACGGGTTGACCAGCAGATTCAATTCCTCGGTAACAAAGCGCTCGCGCAAGTTAGCGTCGTCGAGCACCCAATCGACTACGTGAGTCTTAATCTGCTCGGTAATCCACTCCTGGGTCACATCCGGGTCGTGCTGCGTGGACACCACTACGGTGTCCAAGTACACCGGGTTATTGTCTTCGTCGTAAGCGAAGGTGACCTGAGTCTTACCATCCGGTCGAAGCGATGGGACGATGCCTTCCTTGCGTACCTGCGTCAAGCGGCGAGCCAGACGGTGCGCCAGTGCAATCGGTAGCGGCATGTACTCCGGAGTTTCGTTGGTAGCGTAGCCGAACATCAGCCCCTGGTCGCCAGCGCCCTTGAGATCTTCTGCTTCGACTTCGCCACCAGAGCTGCGTGCTTCCAGAGAAGTGTGCACACCGTCGTGGATGTCTGAAGATTGCTCACCGATCGAAATGGAGACGCCACAGGTCTTGCCGTCAAAGCCCTTTTCAGAAGAATC
This sequence comes from Corynebacterium sp. HMSC073B01, assembly GCF_001838255.1. Classification (NCBI taxonomy): domain Bacteria; kingdom Bacillati; phylum Actinomycetota; class Actinomycetes; order Mycobacteriales; family Corynebacteriaceae; genus Corynebacterium; species Corynebacterium sp. HMSC073B01. The sequence continues at coordinate 78,429 of NZ_KV836149.1, forward strand.
GAAACCGATCTCCTTCAGTCGACTCCGGACAATTCCAGGGATGTCAACGTAGCTCTTCGTGCGAACCTCGCCAACAACATGGACTAAACCGGTAGTCACCACAGTCTCAACGGCGACCATCGATGCAGAATCCTGCGCGAGCATAGCGTCAAGGATGGAGTCCGAAATCGAGTCGCAAATCTTATCTGGGTGCCCCTCGGTAACAGATTCACTGGAAAACAGCCGAAGATTAGAGGCCACGAGCAGTACAACTTTCTTCTAGATCATTTCCCCAGCCCTGCGATGTCGCTGCGGCGTGGGTTTTCGTTTGATTCGATAATTATAGACCAAGCGGTTCAGTCGCCGTAGTAGGCCTCCGCTACTCCGCTGGCTGAGGTTCCTGTCGCAGCTCGGAAACTGCATCCAAAATCGAACCGGCCACCGAGAATTTTGAGCCCCGCGGCACGTCCCACTGCTCGCCATCGAGAGACAACAACCATCCGACATTGTCCGTCGCACCGAAAGTTTGCCCACCTGAGACGTCGTTACACATGAGCAAATCGCAGCCCTTGCGCACAATTTTCTGCTTCGCAAGCTCGAGTGGCGTCGTCGTCTCGTCGCCGGTCTCAGCCGCAAAGCCCACCATCGTCGTGGTTGCCGGAATCTCGCCCGCTTTACGACGCTCCACAGTGGTAGCCAGAATGTCAGGGTTTTCTACGAGCTGGATGTTGCTCAAAGCGTCGTCTGCGACGCCCTTCTTCATCTTGGCCCCAGCGGTCGATGCCGGACGGAAGTCGGCGACGGCAGCGGCAAAAATGCAGACATCGGCCAACTTGGAGTGTTCGTGGGCGGCCTTGGCCATCTCCAAAGTGGAATCAACCTTTACAACATTCGCGCCCAGCGGTGTCGGCAACTGATCTGTATGTCCTGCCACCACAGTGACCTGAGCGCCACGCTGTGCTGCCATCTCCGCTAGCGCGAAGCCCTGACGCCCTGAGGAGTGGTTGCCGATAAAACGTACCGGGTCGATAGCCTCACGGGTGCCACCGGCAGTAATCATGAAGCGCACGCCCTCGAAGTCGCGGCGGAAGTGGCGCGGATTCTCGACTGCCGCTAATGCCAGCGAAACTATCTGCTCTGGCTCCGGCAGACGACCTGGACCAGTGTCCTTACCAGTCAAACGGCCATGGGCCGGATCGAGGACAATAGTGCCATGGCGACGAAGAATCGCGATATTATCGCGCGTAGCTGGATGGTTCCACATCTCAGTGTGCATGGCAGGAGCCAGAACCACCGGGCAGGTCGCCACAAGCAAAGTTGCGGTGAGAAGGTCGTCGGCACGCCCGTGTGCGGCACGCGCCATAAAGTCGGCAGTCGCGGGAACCACGACGACGAGGTCGGCCTCCTGCCCCACGCGGACATGCTGAACTTCATCGACTGCGTCAAAAACCGTAGTCGACACCGGGTTCCCCGACAGCGCCTCGAAAGTAGCCGCACCTACAAAATTCAATGCGGACTCGGTGGGAACGACGCGAACATCGTGACCGAGTTCCTTGAAGCCACGAACAACGTGTGCGGCCTTATATGCAGCGATGCCGCCGGCAACCCCGACGACAACCTTTAAACATTCGGATACGTCAGCATTACCGGCGGCATGCATACAGATATCTCCCCTTAAGGAAATGCTCTAGCCCTCAGTGTGGTCCAGCAGACCAGCGTTGATTTCACGAAGAGCGATGGACAGAGGCTTCTCAGCGACCCCCGGAGTAACCAGCGGGCCAACGTACTCCAGCATGCCTTCGTCAATCTGCTGGTAGTAGTCATTAATCTGGCGTGCACGCTTGGCAGCGAAGATAGCCAGAGCGTACTTCGAAGAAGCCTTACCAAGCAGCTCATCGATCGGCGGATTGGTAATACCAATTGGCGGGTCGAACACTGCCTCGGTGGCGGTATTTTCCTGGGTCACGAGAAATCTTTCCTCAATAGAACGTGAGTTACTGGGGTGACAATAGAAACCGTCGGAGCAATAGAAACACCATTGCTTGGAAACGATTTCTACTATCGATGATGTGGAGTCGCCCTGTTACTTGCCAGTAGTCAGCGCCTGAGCGATGGCCGCCACAGCATCATCGACATTGTCGTTGACAACAACCTCATCGAATTCGTGCTGAGCATCCATTTCCACTCGCGCGGTTTCCAGGCGACGCTTGACTTGCGCCTCGGTTTCCGTGCCACGACCAGTGAGCCTGCTGACGAGAATCTCCCAGCTTGGCGGAGCCAAGAACAGCAGGTGAGCATTCGGCGCTACCTTACGGATGGAGCGGGCTCCCGCCAGATCCACCTCAACGAGTACCGGACGTCCCTCGGCGAGAGCTTTATCCACCGGGCCACGCGGCGTTCCAGAACGCTGCAGACCACCGTGGATTTCAGCCCACTCGAGCATCTCTCCTGCATCAATATGCTGTTGGAACTTCTCCGGGGTCACGAAGAAATAGTCGCGGCCATCGACCTCACCCGGCCGTGCGGCGCGGGTGGTCATGGAAACGCTGAAGTACAGTCCGGGAACCTCGGCACGGAGCCGACTGACAACAGTGGATTTTCCCACACCGGCAGGGCCGGCAAGGACTACCAGCTGACCGTTTTCATTCCCGGCCACTGCGACTAGTCCTCCACTGCGTAGCCGAAGCGCTCCAGCAGAGCGCGACGCTGACGGTCACCCAGGCCACGCAGGCGGCGGGTCTGAGCAATCTCCAGGTCATTCATGATGTCCTGTGCCTTGACCTTGCCGACCTTCGGCAGAGCCTCGAGCAGAGCGGAGACCTTCATCTTGCCGATGATCTCGTTCTCGTCAGCCTGCTTGAGAACCTCTGGCAGGTCGATAGCGCCACGCTTCAGCTTGTCCTTGAGCTCTGCGCGTACCTTGCGGGCCTGAGCTGCCTTCTCGAGTGCTGCTGCACGCTGCTCCGGGGTCAACTGCGGAAGGGCCACGTGTTCCTCCGTAAAAATAGATTGGTTAGTTTCTTATTTACTTGCACGAGCCTCGCGTCCACCAAGGGCAGGCAACGACACCGTGCTTAACGATTGGAGACCGTACCGCACTTACCGGTTGTTGAGGCAAATGCTGACGGGGTGTCGATAAAAATGACACCAGGGCTTTATCCGCCCCACCTTTCGGTCGTGGTCAACCAACTCCGGCGATTGTAGCACCGTTTGCCCAGGAGAATGGAAATTGACCACGGTTTTTGTACGAAATCTCCCAGGAATCGTCACAGTAACTTGCCTATACCTACTCCGCCGCCACCTGAGGCTCATTAGGAAAATCTCGGCAGCTAGGTACGGAAGAAGCCCGCAGGGGCACCTGTTCTATGAGGTGCGCCCTGCGGGCCTCTGCCAAATTGTCGATTCGCTGCTAACTCTCGGATAGGAACGGAGCCGCAGCTTCAATAGTTGCGCGCCGCAGCGCAGCAGGATCAGGCCCAGCGGAGAGAATTGCACGCGAAATATTTGGCAGTGCAAGCCCCTTGGATTCCCCTGCCAGACGATCTACATCGGCCGGGGTTCCACCCTGAGCTCCCACACCGGGCATGAGAATGGGACCACGCAGGTCACTGAGCACCGGGGCGTCGTCAAGCGTTGCGCCAACAACAACGCCGATGCTGCCCGCCTTTGCACCAGCGTCAATCTGGCGGGCATTAATAGCGGCTGCCTGGTTGACCATGGTCTGAGCCAGACTCTCACCCGAAACCGTCGCCTTCTGTACGGACGCACCTTCCGGATTGGACGTTGCGGCCAGCACGAACAGGCCGCGTCCGTTCTCCAACGCCAACGAAAACGCCGGATCAAGAGCACCGAACCCAAGGTACGGAGATACCGTCAGTGCGTCGGCGGCTAGCGGCGAGCTATCCGACAGCCAGGCATCAGCGTATGCAGCCATCGTCGAACCGATATCGCCCCGCTTGGCATCTGCAATCGACAGCGCACCGGCGTCCTTCAGATCCGCCAACGTCCGCTCCAGGACGGCAAAGCCCTTGGAACCGTAGGCTTCGAAGAACGCCACCTGGGGCTTGACGACGGCAACGATGTCACCGAACGCCTCGACGCATGTGGCGGCAAAACGCTCTAGACCGTCAGCCGAATGCGGCAACTGCCAGGCATCCAGCAGCCCCGGGTGCGGGTCGATGCCCACGCAGAGCCGACCGCGCTCGGCGACAACCTCGCTGAGGCGATCGCCGAAACCTTTGACTGTCCGCACTGCGGAACCTTCAGCCTTCGCGGTCATGTTAGGCCTGCTCCTGAGCAGCCAACTCTGCCGGGTGGAGTTCCTGCAGAGCCTTAACGCTCATCTCACCGTTGCGCAGTGCCAGAATGCCCTGCAGTGCGGCGACGGCCCCCTGAGCGGTGGTCACACAAGTTACGCCCTGGCTCACAGCAGCAGCGCGAATCTCATATCCGTCAGAGCGTGCGCCAGCAGAACCGGACGGGGTGTTGATAATGATGTCAACCTCACCGTCGCGAATCATGTCGACGATGTCGCGCTCGTCCGTCGGCGCATCGGAATCAGTCGTACGCTTTGCGACGACCTCACACTCAACACCGTTGCGGCGCAGCATACCGGCCGTACCCTCCGTTGCCAGGATGCGGAAGCCCATATCCGCCAGCGTGAGGATCGGGAAGACCAGAGTGCGCTTATCGCGGTTGGCCAGCGAGACGAAGATCGTGCCCTCGGTCGGCAGCTCACCGAAACCGGCCAGCTCGCCCTTGGCGAAAGCGGCACCAAAGTTGTCTGCCAAGCCCATGACTTCACCGGTGGACTTCATCTCCGGGCTCAGCAGGCTGTCGAGAGCGCGGCCCTCGAAGTCGCGGAAGCGGTTGAACGGCAGGACCGCTTCCTTAACCGCGATAGGAGCGTCAGCAGGCAGAGAGCCGCCGTCGAAGTTGGACGGAATCATGCCCTCTTCGCGCAGTTCCGCGATAGTAGCGCCCATCATGACGCGGGACGCGGCCTTAGCCAGCGGAACCGAGGTTGCCTTGGAGACAAACGGTACGGTGCGAGATGCACGCGGGTTGGCCTCGATGACGTAGAGGGTCTCGTCCTTGAGTGCGTACTGAACGTTCATCAGGCCCTTGACACCGATGCCGTGTGCCAGTGCCTTGGTGGATTCACGCACCTTGTCGATGATGCCTGCAGACAGAGTCATCGGAGGCAGCGCACACGCGGAGTCGCCGGAGTGAATACCGGCTTCCTCGATGTGCTCCATAACGCCTCCGAGGTAGACCTCTTCCCCATCACACAGTGCATCAACATCAATCTCGATGGCGCTGTCCAGGAAGCGGTCAACCAGTACCGGGTGCTCATTGGACAGCTCGGTAGCGCGGTTGATGTAGTCCTCCAGAGTGGCCTCATCGTAGACGATTTCCATGCCACGGCCGCCGAGGACGTAGGACGGACGGACCAGCACCGGGTAACCGATACCAGCGGCAACCTGGCGAGCTTCTGCGAAGGAGGTGGCGGTACCGAACTCCGGCGCCGGCAGCTTGGCCTCAGCCAGCACCTTGCCGAACTCACCGCGGTCCTCAGCCAGGTCGATTGCCTCTGGGCTAGTGCCGACAATCGGAACACCTGCGGCCTGCAGACGCTCCGCCAGGCCCAGCGGAGTCTGGCCACCGAGCTGAACAATGACGCCTGCGACCTTTCCGGACTGGCTCTCAGCGTGGTAGACCTCGAGGACATCCTCGAAGGTCAATGGCTCGAAGTAGAGGCGATCTGCGGTGTCGTAGTCGGTGGAAACCGTTTCCGGGTTGCAGTTGACCATGACGGTCTCGTACCCAACCCGGGAGAGCTCGAGCGCCGCGTGGACACAGGAGTAGTCGAACTCAATACCCTGGCCGATGCGGTTAGGACCGGAACCGAGGACGATGACCTTTTCCTTCTCGGTCTGCGGGGCGACCTCGGACTCAGCAGCCGGGTCCAGCTCGTATGCCGAATAGTGGTACGGAGTCTGTGCTTCGAACTCGGCGGAGCAGGTATCGACAGTCTTGAATACCGGGTGGATGTTCAGGCGCCAGCGCAGCTCGCGCACGCCGTCTTCCCCGGCCAACTCCGGACGCAGCGCAGCAATCTGGGCGTCGGACAGGCCCCAGTACTTAGCCTCACGCAGCAGGTCGGAGGTCAGCACCGGAGCGTCGATAAGCTCCTTGCGGATATCCTGCAGGTTTTCCATCTCGGCGATAAACCACGGATCCAGGCCGGAAGCTTCGTGGATCTGCTCGATGGAAGCACCCAGACGCTGAGCCAGCTCAACGTCGTAGATGCGACCTTCAGTCGGACGCTTCAGGTCCTCAAGGACAGCGTTGACATCGTTTGCGCGCTCACCTGCAAAGTCCTCATCCGGAACAGTCCAGAAACCAGCTGGCTTGTTCTCCAGCGAACGCATGACCTTACCGAGCGCGCCGATGTAGTTACGGCCGATAGCCATGGCCTCACCGACGGACTTCATGGTGGTGGTCAGCGTATCGTCAGCACCTGGGAACTTCTCGAAAGCAAAGCGTGGAGCCTTGACAATCACGTAATCCTGCACCGGCTCAAACGCTGCCGGGGTTTCAGCGGTGATGTCGTTGGTGATCTCATCAAGGGTGTAGCCGATAGCCAGCTTGGCAGCAATCTTTGCAATCGGGAAACCAGTTGCCTTGGAAGCAAGCGCCGACGAGCGGGAGACGCGCGGGTTCATCTCAATGGTGATGATGCGGCCGTCATTCGGGTTGATGGCGAACTGGATGTTACAGCCACCGGTGTCAACGCCGACCTCACGCAGAATTGCGATGCCCTGGTCACGCATGGTCTGGAACTCGCGGTCGGTCAGAGTCATCGACGGAGCGACAGTCACCGAGTCACCAGTGTGGACACCGAGGGCATCAACGTTTTCAATGGAGCAGACCACGACAACGTTGTCGTCGCCATCACGCATGAGCTCGAGCTCAAATTCCTTCCAGCCGAGGATGGACTCCTCGATCAGAACATTGGCCTCGGGCGATGCGGCCAGGCCGCCACCTGCAATACGGTCGAGGTCTTCCTGGTTGAAGGCCAGACCGGAACCCAGACCGCCCATGGTGAACGACGGGCGAACAACGACCGGAAGACCGAGCTCTGCAACAGTCTCATGGACTTCTTCCATGTTGTGGCAGACGCGGGAACGAGCGGATTCGCCACCAATCTTGGCGACGATGTCCTTGAACATCTGGCGATCCTCACCGCGCTGAATGGCCGGAATATCAGCACCAATCAGCTCGACATTGTACTTCTCCAGAATGCCCTCGCGGTCCAGCTGAATAGCTGCGTTCAGTGCAGTCTGGCCACCGAGAGTTGCCAGGACAGCGTCAATCGGGTTGCCCTCTGCAGCTTCCTTGGCCAGGATCTTTTCGATGTACTTGGTTTCAATCGGCTCGATATAGGTGGAGTCTGCGAACTCCGGGTCAGTCATAATCGTTGCCGGGTTGGAGTTGACCAGCGTGACTCTCAGGCCCTCTTCGCGCAGCACGCGGCAAGCCTGGGTGCCGGAGTAGTCGAACTCGCAGGCCTGACCGATAACAATCGGGCCGGAGCCGATAACCAGTACGTGGTTGATGTCTGTACGACGTGGCATGGTGTTAGGTCCCTTAGCCCTTTCCTACTTGTTCGAGTTTCCGGTTGCGGACTTGTTGAAATCGACCTTCTGGATCAGCGCCAGGAAGTCATCAAAGAGAGAGTGCGCATCGTGCGGGCCGGCTGCGGACTCCGGGTGGTACTGCACAGAAAAGGCCATGCCGTTCTTCAGTGCGACACCTTCCACGACGTCGTCGTTAAGGCAGTTGTGCGTAACCTCTGCCTCGCCCCACGGGGTATCGAAACTCTCGCCGGCCTTGCCTTCAAGTGCGAAACCGTGGTTCTGAGCGGTGATAAAAATACGGCCAGTGCGGTGGTCTTTCACCGGAACATTGACGCCGCGGTGACCGAAGACCAGCTTGTAGGTATTCAGGCCGAGTGCGCGACCAAGAATCTGGTTACCGAAGCAGATACCGAATAGCGGCATGCCGTCATCGAGGGCAGCCTTGGCGACCGCAACCATCTCATCAGCAGTTGCCGGGTCACCCGGGCCGTTGGACAAGAAGACACCGTCCGGCTGGTATTCCTTCTTAATATCTTCGTACGGAGTGTTAGCCGGAACAACTACGACTTCCAGGCCACGCTTAGCCAGCTCACGCGGGGTGTTGGACTTGATGCCCAGGTCGTAGGCCACAACACGTGCCTTCTTCTCCCCCTGTGGTTCCACGACATAGGCCTCATCGGTGCTGACCTCGCGAGCCAGATCCGCGCCCTTCATCGCAGGCTGAGCGCGAACGATTTCCACCAGCTTATCGACGGGCTGCTGTGCGTCCTCACCGGAGAAAATACCAGCGGCAATCGAGCCATTGTCGCGCAAATGGCGAACCAGCGCGCGGGTATCAATCTGGCGGATACCGATGATGCCCTGTGCCTTCAGTTCATCTTCCAAGCTGCGCTCCGAGCGCCAGTTGGAGGGAATGCGCGACAAATCGCGGATAATAAAGCCAGCTGCCCAAATCTTGTTTCCGCGGGACTCGTAGTCCTCATCGTTCCAACCGGTGTTGCCGATCTGTGGTGCGGTAGCCACAATCAGCTGGCGGTGGTAGGACGGGTCCGTCAGGGTTTCCTGGTAGCCCGTCATAGCGGTGGTAAAAACTGCCTCACCCAGGGTTGTACCGGTGGCGCCGAAACCGCGTCCGCGGAACACTCGGCCATCTGCCAATACCAGGACTGCCGCTGTAGCGGCCGCGGCCTGCGACTCGTTGCTCACGTTATTGCCTTTCAGTTGGGTAGCGTGCGAGGAATTTACATTAATCATACGGGACGCATGTGAATTTTTATGCGTTGACATGAATATTATCCAGCGACCTCTCCGTTAAGAGCGGTCACCTTACCGCGCAGCACGGTAGCTGCCACGGACACGGCCATCTCCATTTCCTCATAAGGAGTGTTCTCGGACTTCGACGCCAGGTCTTCGCCGCGGACCGTCCACTTTTTGCCCGGGTCAACAACGGTCAGGTTGGCAGGCTCACCGACAGCAATCGGACGGCCGTGCCCCGGTAGCTTCACGATTTGAGCGGGACGCTCACTCATGACCTTGGCCAGCCAGCGCCAATCACAATCGCCCTTCAAAACGAACTCTTCGGCGATGATTGGCATCGAGGTCTCCAGACCAAGCATGCCGGGCTTAGCGTGCTCGAACTCGCAGCACTTTTCTTCAGAGCCGTGCGGAGCGTGGTCGGTAGCGACACAGTCAATGATCCCGTCAATCAGAGCCTGACGCAGAGCCAGGGTGTCGCGCTGCTCACGCAGCGGCGGATTGACGCGGTAGACGCCGTCGTAGGTCTCCAACTTCTCATCGGTGAGAATCAGGTGATGCGGGGTAACCTCGGCGGTCAGCGGAATATCATGCTCCTTTGCCCACTTGACCAGCTCAACCGTACCTTCGGTGGAAGCGTGGCAGATGTGCATGCGTCCGCCGTAGTCGCGAGCCATAATGGCATCTCGGGCCACGATGGACTCCTCAGCTACGCGCGGCCACCCGGTCAGGCCGAGTCGTGCGGCGGTCGGACCTTCGTGAGCCGATGCATCTGCGGTCAGACGCGGATCTTCGCAGTGCTGCGCCAGCAATACGTCTTCGCCGCGGGCGTATTCAATCGCGCGGCGCATAATCAGCGGATTATCAACGCACTTACCGTCATCGGAGAACATGCGTACCTTCGCCTGCGAGTCTGCCATCATGCCGAACTCAGTCAGCGTCTCGCCCTTCAGCCCCTTAGTAATGGATCCGACCGGGTGAACGTCGCAGAGGTTCAGCGCCTGGCCCTTGAGCCACACCGACTCAGCAATCGAGGGGTCATCGGTTACCGGCGCGGTATTGGCCATAGTGAACACTGCGGTGAAACCACCGCGTGCTGCGGCGGCGGAACCAGTGGCCAGGGTTTCCGTATCTTCACGGCCCGGCTCGCGCAGGTGCACATGGATGTCAACCAGGCCTGGCAAGAGAACGAGGGAGTCGAACTCCAGGACCTCTACCCCGTCCTCGGCCGTGAGATTTTCACCAATCTCAGCGATAACGCCATCTTCGATCAGAACGTCGACATCTTCGCCTTCACCGTAGGGACGCACACCCTTCAGCAGCAGCTGTCCCCTCGCGGACGCTGCCAGCGGTCCTACCTCGGGGTACGAGGCTTCGTCATACTCATTGCGATTCGACATTTATGCCTGTCCTTCCAAGTTGGCGGAAACACCTGAGGTCAGCAGTGTGAAAAGAACTGCCATACGGACGTGGACACCGTTGGCTACCTGCTGCAGCACGGCAGTGCGCGGCAGATCAGCGACGGCATCGTTAATTTCCATGCCACGAAGCATCGGGCCTGGGTGCATCACAATGCAGTCGTCGCGAAGCATCTTCTCGCGAGCCTTCGACAGCCCGTAGCGAGTGGCGTATTCGCGATGGGATGGGAAGAAGCCTCCGTTCATGCGCTCCTGCTGAACGCGGAGCATCATCACGGCATCAGCATCTCGGATCTCGTCTTCCATGCGGTAGGCAACACGCACCGGCCAGGTCTCGATGCCAAACGGCAGCAACGTCGGTGGCGCGACGAAGACGACCTCGGCGCCGAGCTTGCTTAGCAGATCGGCGTTAGAGCGAGCGACGCGAGAGTGCAAAATATCGCCAACGATGACGACCTTGCGCCCCTCAATTCCACCGAGGCGCTGACGCAACGTCACCGCGTCCAGGAGAGCCTGCGTCGGGTGCTGGTGCTTTCCGTCACCCGCGTTGATGATCGATGGACCGTTGCCAAATTCCTCAGTCCACTTGGCGATCAGCTGTGCCGCGCCCGACGATGGGTGCCTAACGACGATGGCATCGCCGCCGATAGCATCCAAAGTCAGCGCGGTGTCTTTCAGACTTTCGCCTTTCTTCACAGAGGAAGAGGAAGCCGAGATATTAATAACATCGGCGCTCATCCACTTACCCGCAGTCTCAAAAGAAGAGCGGGTACGCGTGGAGTTCTCGTAAAAGAGGTTGTAAATAGTGCGGCCGCGCAGGGTCGGCAGCTTCTTAATTTCCCGACCGCGGATGACCTCCTTGAAACGATCGGCCTCATCCATCAGGCCGACAATTTCATCCTTGGTCAAATCCGCAATGCTAATCAGGTGTTTCACTGTTCCTCCGCCCGGGTGAGAATAACCGCGTCACGGCCGTCAAGTGCCTCTACCAGCACATCGACGTCTTCGTCGCGGGAAGTTGGCAGATTCTTACCGACGTAATCGGCGCGAATTGGTAGTTGACGATGACCACGATCAACCAGCACTGCAAGCTGAATTACTCGCGGGCGACCCATGTCAGCAATAGCGTCGAGTGCGGCACGAATTGTGCGACCTGAGAAGAGGACATCGTCTACGAGAACAACGGTGGTGCCGTCGATTCCGGAGTTTGGAATGTTCGTGGGCTGCAGGGCGCGGTGCGGGCCCTTGCGCAAGTCATCCCTGTACAGGGTGATATCAAGCGATCCAGTTTCCGGGCGAATGCCGGAGAACTGTTCAATCAAATCGGCTAGCTTCTCCGCCAGCGGTACGCCACCAGACGGAATACCGAGGAGAACTACGCGCCCAGCATTTGGGCTATCCAGCGCAGTTTTTTCAATAATTTGGTGCGCGATGCGCGCGATGGTACGTGCAACTTCGTCTGCATTGAGCAGCTCGGTTGTTTGCGGCGTTCCTTCGCTCATCGTGACCTCCTTCCCCGCCTCTCAGTGCGGTCCGTTAAAGGATGTCTTGATTGTGGATATTTGATTATCAGTTTGCGTGACCCGCAACTACGGTCGCGGTGCAAACTTCCGCTGACCAGAATAGCACTCACACTTAAATTGCCTCTAAATGCAACAAAACTCCAAGCCCCCAAAAAAGGGACTTGGAGTTTCAGACAATCCGCGAGAACCGACTGTGATCGGCTCGCAGTGAGCCCGGCCGCTTTGATTGGCTAGGACCCGTTCTCGCTCTTAGCCACGTCTTCAGCCACCAGCTTGGCAATATCGCTCATGTCCAGGCCGGTAATCTTAGCCATCTCATCGGAGTCAGCCAGTGCCTTGTCAGCTTCCTCATTTGCAGCAGCCTGTGCCTGAATAGCCTCGTCGAACTGGGACTCGCCCACCGAAGTGCTAACAGCTGCTGCTGCCAGGCGTGCCTGGTCGGCAATCTTGGCCTCGGCATCGAGAACTGCGTTGATGTACGGTGCCGCCACATCAGTGGAGTATTCCGATGCCAGCTCAACGCCTTCCACCACGGCCACACGCGGAGGCACGTCGGAGTTGTAGAACAGCTCCCAGGTGGAAAGACGCAAAATAGCACGGTCGACTGCCGGTAGGCGACGCAGCGGCCACTCCTCCGTCAGGTACGAAGAAATCGTCGAGTCGATACCGATAATTTCCGCAGCTACACCGCGCACGATCTGCTCGGTGTACTCCGCAATTGGATTCACATCCAGATCGGGATTACGGACCATTTCCAGCCGCTCTTCAAGAAGCTTGACGACGTCGACGCCTCGCTGCTCGGCCTCAAATAGCAGATCTACCGCACGACGGCGCGCACGGTAGCGCGCGCCGTGGCGCTTGTAGTTAGGTTCGCGAACTTTCGCGGACTCCTGCGCATCCGGGGTCTCGACGGACTTGTGATCCTTTTCAGTCATGGATGTGTATGTATCGCTCTCAACAAAAGGGTGAACTAGATGAGGGAATTAGTGGTTGACGCGGGACAGGTAGGAGCCGTCACGGGTGTCGACCTTCAGTACGTCGCCGGTTTCGATGAACAGCGGCACCTGAATCTCAGCGCCAGTCTCCAAAGTTGCCGGCTTGGTGCCACCGGTGGAGCGGTCGCCCTGCAGACCCGGGTCGGTCTGCTCAACCTTCAGTTCAACCGAAACAGGCATTTCAGCGAAAAGAACGTTGCCCTCATGGAAGGACACCTGGCAGGTGGTTTCCGGAAGCAGGAACTTAGCACCCTCCGGCATCTGAGCGTCCAGGATGGAAATCTGGTCGTAGGTCTTGTCGTCCATGAAGACGTATCCTTCACCGTCGTGGTACAGGTACGTCATGTCGCGACGGTCGACGGTAGCAGTCTCAATCTTGACGCCAGCGTTGAAAGTCTTGTCAACAACCTTGCCGGTCAGAACGTCCTTCAGCTTGGTGCGGACGAATGCCGGACCCTTACCTGGCTTGACGTGCTGGAACTCCACGATCTGCTGAAGCTTATTGTCGTGCTTGATAACTAGACCGTTTTTAAAATCTGCGGTGGTAGCCAACTAAACTCTCCTGAAATTGTTAAAAAGCTCTCTGACGAAACCACGATACTCCGTATCTCATCGAGAGAAAAATAAAACGCCGTGATGTTAGGCCCGCGGTTTCGGCAGCTGCGTAATAATTTCCGGCTCGGTGTCGGTGATAATCAACGTATCTTCGATGCGCACACCGCCGAACCCCGGCACATAAATACCAGGCTCGATGGTCAACGTCATGCCAGCTGCCAACTTCCCCTTGCCGGTGCGAGCAGCAAATGGAGCCTCATGCACCTCAATACCGATTCCGTGGCCGGTGGAATGAACGAAGTGCTCCCCATAACCAGCCTTTTCAATAATGTCCCGGCATGCTGCGTCTACAGCCACAACATCAGCCCCTGGCACGGCCGCTTTTACGCCAGCCAGCTGGGCTTCCAGCACGACATTGTAAATCTCTCGGGCCTTCTCGTCTGCGAACTCCACCCCGGCAACAATCGCGCCGTCCAAATCTGACGACGTATTGTTCGGACCGTTTTCGCTTGACGACGTTCCCGCCTCACCGGCAAAGAGGGTACGTGTCATATCTGAGTTGTAGCCCCCGGCAAAGGCGCCAAAGTCAATAGTGACCAGGTCACCTGCCTCGATTACGCGATCTTCCGCTCCGTGGTGTGGCTTGGCGGAATTCGGGCCGCTCGCGACAATCGTGTCGAAGCTTGGCCGATCGGCGCCATGCATGCGCATGCGGTACTCCAACTCTGCGGCGACTTCGCGCTCCGTGCGGCCGGCGACCACGATGCCGTCGTGAAGCAAGTCCTCGAATGCGCGGACCGCGATGTCGGCGACGTGGCGCAGAGCGACGAGTTCTGTATCGGACTTGACCTCCCGCAGTTTAGAGACGACGCCCGTAGTCGATACCAGCTCGAGTGCCTGTGGCCGGGCATCCTCTAGCTCTTGATAAGCGGCCATAGTGAGGAACTCAGATTCAACACCAAGACGCGAGATATCCAGCTTTCGGCATTGACCGACGAGTGCCACGCCGGTGTTGCGGGCGGTGAGTAACTCCACGTCCGGTGCCTGTTTGCCAGCCTGAACCGTATAGCGGCCGTCGGTGGAAAGCAGCGCTTCCCCACTGGCCGCAACAATCAAACCAGCATTCGAGCCGTGGAAACCTGTAAGCCAACCAACATGCGTCGGATCGACTGTGAGGAAACCGTCGCAGTCGTTGTCGGACAATGCGTCGATAAGAGCGGCTCGGCGGGCGGCGTAGTTCGTGGAGATATCTGTCATAGTTTCGTACTCACCCTTCTCAGTGCCATGGAATACCCATCAGTTCCGCATCCGACGATAACGCCCGCGGCAAGCGCCGACAGGTACGAGTGGTGCCGAAACTCCTCCCGGGCGTGAATGTTTGAAATATGGACCTCGTGGAAGCCCGCGCCGTCGGCAATTTCGGCAAGCGCGTCACGTAGGGCGACGGAGGTGTGTGTCAACCCCCCTGGATTGATAATGACTGGCCAACCGTAGTCGGCAGCTTCGTGAACCCACTCGATGAGTTGACCTTCATAGTTGGATTGGCGGCAATCCACTACGACGCCAAGCTCCTTGGCTAGGGTGCGAAGTTCAGATTCGACATCGGCCAAAGTAGTGGCACCGTAAATTTCTGGCTGACGCTTGCCCAGACGATCGAGGTTCGGGCCGTTCAGAACAAGCACGGTCGGAATCGCCGTTGTGGCATCAGTTGCTGCGCGAAGAGAGGTCATGAGCGGGCTGACTCCTCTGATGCGGCGTGCCCATTGTTGCAGAGCAGTTCGTATGCACGCTCGAGGTCATCCATTCCCGGGCCTTCAAGACGGGCTGTTTCACCGGGGTTTTCTAGAATAACGAAGCGGATCGCACCGTCGCGGTTCTTCTTATCCCTGGTCATCGCATCGTAGAGCTCGGTAAAACGACCTGTCTGGTAGGTCGTTAGCAGACCAATGGACTCTAGGATGCGACGGTGGCGGTCGACGAGTTCCTGATCAATATGTCCGGTGATCTTGGCCAGCTCGGCAACATAAACCATGCCTACAGCTACGGCATGGCCATGGCGCCAGCGGTAGTTTTCAAAGTGCTCAACGGCATGACCGAAAGTGTGGCCATAGTTCAGGATCTCACGGAGGCCAGATTCCTTCAGATCCTCAGCGACAACGCGTGCCTTGACAGCAATCGCGCGCTCGACCAGTTCTGGCAGGTCACCGTCAACATCGAGGCAGGCCTGCGGGTTTGCCTCGTAAAGATCGAGAATCTTCGTGTCCGCGATAAATCCAGCCTTGATAATCTCTGCCGAGCCCGCGATCAGCTCGGCCTTCGGCAAGGTGCGCAGGACATCAAGGTCACAGAACACCGCGGCAGGCTCGTGGAAAGCGCCGACCAGGTTCTTGCCGGCTGCAGTGTTGATACCGGTCTTACCGCCGACAGCTGCGTCGACCATGCCGAGCAGCGTCGTCGGGACCTGGATAACCTTCACTCCACGCATCCACGCGGCGGCGACGAATCCACCGAAGTCTGTAGCTGCACCGCCGCCAATCGCGATTACCGCGTCACGCCGGCCCAGACCGCGTTCACCAAAAGTGTCCCAAACTGTTTCAGCAACTGCGAGCGTCTTGCCCTCCTCCGCATCCGGAACCTGGATGCTGAAGGAGTCGACTCCTTTGTCCGCCAGAGCCTTGATGACGCCGAAGCTCAGCTCTTGAACGCTCCCCTGGTGAATTACCGCAACCTGGGAAGCAAAGGTAGCGGCCTCCGCAATCTGCTCGGTGAGTCCATGCCCCATGGTCACCGTGTACGGCGATGGGCCTTCAACACGGATTGTGCGGGTTGAGTTCATTGTCAGTCCCTAGTCGTTAGCGTAAGAAATGTATGGAGTTGCTGGTTATACGGCAGTGATTAGCTGCCGCCTTTTAAGAGTCGCCAGTTAAGCCTCGTCGCAGGTTTCATCGAGGTAGCTGAGGATCTCGGCCACAACGCGCTGCGGGGAACGTTCGTCGGAACGCACCTTGAAAGTGGCTGCATCTTCGTAAAAAGCTCGGCGAGCCTCATAGAGCGCGCGGTAATGAGCCTCAGGATCATCCGCCTGGAGCACCGGGCGCGAATTGTTACCCGCTGTACGACGGACACCCTCTGCAATGCTGATCTCGAGGTAGACGACGTTATGGTCTGCCAGCAGGTCACGGGTCGCCTGCGAAATCACGGCACCACCGCCAAGTGAGACGATTCCGTCGTGGGTCAGAGCCTCCGCCACGATTTGTTCCTCGATACGGCGGAATTCCGGCTCTCCCAGCTCGGAAAAGACTTCCCCACAAGTCTTGCCCATGCGCTGTTCAATCATCTCATCGGTATCGGTGAGTTTTGTGCTCAATGCACGAGACAGTCGACGACCGATGGTGGACTTTCCCGATCCGGGCGGTCCGACAAGGACAATAGTAGGAACGGACATTCCCCTCGTTTTACCCTTCTTCGTGTGCGCGACTGTGGCGCTATTTCCAATCAAGGCGACGTCGAGTCTGCTCCAAGTAGCCCTCAACGTTACGCTTGGTTTCCTCCAGGCTATCGCCGCCGAACTTTTCCATCACTGCACGCGCCAGTACCAGCGCGACCATTGCCTCTGCGACAACACCGCCGGCCGGGACCGCGCAGACATCAGAGCGCTGGTGGATTGCGGTAGCTGCATCGCCGCTGGCCATATCGACGGTCTTCAGCGCACGCGGAACGGTCGAAATTGGTTTCATCGCAGCACGCACAACGAGAGGTTGAGCATTAGTCATGCCACCCTCCAGGCCACCGGCGCGGTTAGTTTCCCGATCCACGCCGTCGTCGGTACGCACCATTTCATCGTGAGCCTCGGTGCCACGGCGACGGGCTTCCTCAAAACCGTCGCCGATCTCCACGCCCTTGACGGACTGAATTCCCATCAAGGCAGCCGCAAGCTGCGAATCCAGACGGGCATCACCGGAAATGTGCGATCCCAGACCCACCGGCAGACCGTGGACAACGACCTCGACGATGCCACCGAGGGTGTCGCCCTGCTTCTTGGCGGCCTTGATTTCGTCAATCATCGACTCCTCCGCAGCTGCGGAGAATGCACGCACTGGCGACTCGTCAATCTTGTCCTGATCAGCGAAGGTCGGCAGTGGCCCCTCGCAGGGCTCCGAACGACCGATGGAAATAACGTGGCTGACAACTTCCACACCGAGAGTCTCACGCAGAATTGAGCGTGCCACAACCGATGCCGCCACACGTGCTGCAGTCTCGCGAGCCGATGAACGCTCCAGGATGTTTCGAGCATCGGTGTGGTTGTACTTCAGCATGCCGTTGAAATCGGCATGCCCCGGGCGCGGGCGGGTTAAGGTGGCGCCACGAGCTGTATCCAAAACAACTGGGTCAACTGGATCCGGGCTCATGACCTCAGTCCACTTGGGCCATTCGGAGTTGCCGACCATAATGCCAATCGGCGATCCCAGCGTCTCACCATGTCGAATGCCAGTCAGCAGGGTGACCTCATCAGCCTCAAACTTCATTCGCGCCCCGCGACCATAGCCGAGGCGGCGGCGTGCGAGGTGGCGTGATACGTCATCTGTAGTCAGGGGAAGTCCGGCTGGCGCGCCTTCTACGAGAGCGATAAGCGCTTTGCCGTGAGATTCACCCGCGGTAGTCCAACGAAGCATAGGTATCATAATGTCACGTTTGCCGTACTTCTTGTGCATTTGGGGGCATACAAGTTTCAAATATGCCCCAATTCATCGCCCCTGGTCTACCGCTTCAGGGGACTTGTAGGTACCCTCCGCTTATCCCCCACACAATGGCGGTTGCTGCAAGCATCGCAGGCCCATGAGGCACGCTCGCCGGTACAGGCGCTGTTTTTGCTTTACGACGGTCACCCCAGCCCCGCTTTCCCGCGGTGACTCCTGCCATGAGGAGAGTGAGTCCGGCAGCCAACAGAATTGCCACTGCAATCCAAATTGCTGTCGCCACTGGCTCGCCCGATACCAGACCGACACCGCCCCCGAGAATTGCTGCGAGCTTCACATCTCCAGCCCCCATAGAGCGTGGGTTGAAGATGAAGACTGCTACATAGAGGCCAAACCAGAGGCCTATTCCTGTTCCTATGGCTGCGACTGCACTGGCGAGATTGTCAGCCAAGGTGCTCTTTTGCTGGAGCACCATTCCAGTGGTTGCTATCAGACCCACTGCCCCTAGCACTAACCACCAGTTCGGTAGTCTTCGCCGAGTCACATCCAACCAGCAGCCAATACCGCCCCAGCCGAGTACAAGCATCACGACTAGGAAATAGAAAACCCGGTCAAGGTAGACCGGGTCAATCCTGTGCTGTCCAATCGGAGACAGCCCTATCTCAGTTATTCCCCACCCCATAACTTTGGGATTGTAACGGTTGTAAGCTAGTTCGGCAGCGCTGCACGCATCGCCTCGACATCGGGAGTGCGTCCAGTAAACTGCTCAAACTGTCCCACCGCTTGATGTAGCAACATGGACAATCCACCGACCGCCTGTGTCCCTCCGCGTTCCGCTGCTTTCACAAGTGGGGTTGGCCAGGGATTGTAAATGACGTCGAGAATCTTCGGTGCTCGAGCGAGGTAGCCAGCAACCGACTCAATTGCGGCTGACGGCACCGTAGAGACCAGCACGTCGGCATTACCAGCAATATCTGCCAGGTTTGGAACATCAAAAGTCACCCAAACAAATTCCATCCCCAGCGCGGCAGCTAATGGTTCAATGTCATATGCGCGCTCGGAGCGCGCTACCACGGTCACATGATTGACCCCCAGCTGCGACAGCGCCCAAAGTGCCGGCCGTGCTGTGCCACCGGCACCAACAACAACGGCGCGGCCACGTGGTGCGTTCGTGCAGTCTATCTCGCGCAGTGCTCCCAGTACGCCGTCGCCATCGGTGTTGTCGGCAAACCAGTCCGAATCGCGACGGACCAGAGTGTTCGCTGAACCTATGAGCCGTGCGCGCTCACTGACTTCATCGGCGAAGTCCAGCGCGGCAAACTTGCCGGGCATCGTGACGGAAAACCCCTGGAAACTGGGGTCTGCGCCACCAACGACGTCGGCAAGCTCTTCGGCGTTGCATCGGATGCGGTCATAGTGCCAGTCATTCATTCCCGCAGCGCGGTAACCGGCGTTGTGAATAGCCGGCGAGTACGAGTGATCAATCGGATCTCCCAGCACGGCTGCGCGATGAGTTATAGGCATAGGAGTTCTACCTCTTAGCGGTTGGAATCCAGCACGCCATTGTTGCGTGACTCGTCGATAGCGGCCTCGTGCTCTTCGAAGGTCGTGCTAAAGACAGTATTTCCTTCCTTGTCCACCGTGACAAAGTACAGCCAGGTGCCGTCTGCCGGATTTTCCATGGCACGAATCGCCTCGATGGAGGGCGAAGCAATGGGGGTTTCCGGCAGCCCCTCCTTGGCGTAGGTGTTCCACGCGGTCTTTCGCGCGCGGTCCTCATCCGTGGTTGCGATTTCCTGATCTGGCAGGTCGTAGTTGACTGTCGAGTCGAACTGCAGCTGCATCGGTTCGTCGAGACGGTTGAGAATAACGCGAGCGACCTTATCGAAGTCGCCATCTGGGGCCTCCATCTGGATCAAAGAAGCTGCGGTAATCAGCTCGTATGGAGTAAGACCAACCATGTCCGCTGAAGCCATGAGACCCGTGTCCTCATAATTCTTCACCGATTCCTTGACCAATTTTGCCAGCATCTGTTCGGGCGTCTGCTGCGGGTCAAGGTGATGAATACCCGGCGTAATGAGTCCCTCAAGACGACGAGGGTCGTTGCCACGCGCAGCTACCGCGTCCCGTGCCCATTCTGGAACACCCAGCGCGGCCAAATCGGCCTCGCCAGCAGCACGTTCGAGATCGGCCTTGGACACGCAGTCATTGTCCTCAACACAAGTGGCCTCAGAAATAAGCGAGAAAATTCCCTTACGTACATCTGATGAGGACACAATGCGGGTATCGGCGAAACGGGCGCCAGTCGGAATGTCAACGGTACCGACCTGATTTTCCACATCCAGAAGAGCCTCGACGGTCTCGTCGGCCTTCATCCGCTGATGGAGTCGGTAGAAACCAGGCTGCAATTCACTTGAATGAGAGTTCTCATTCGCGGCCTGGATGAACGCACGGGAAGACTTGACGACGCCGCTTTCCACCAACTGGTTGGACAAATCAGTAAGTGACGTGCCTTCACTGACCTCAACAATCGTCAATGGACCCTCAGCTTTGCCATCGTAATCGTCAACAATGCCGCCACGATTCCAGACGAGGCCAATCACTCCGAGGACCAACACGCATAACAGGACAGAAGTTACATTGATTGCCACTGCCGTTTGGCGGTGACGAACTCGAGGCTTTGCCCCACCGCTGCGAGCACCAGCGCGGTCCCGGTCGGCACCGCCGCTATCAGTGCGGCGCGCAGTCTGCGCGTCTTTACTCATCAATAATCTCCTCGAATGCAGCTCACTCTCCCATCGGTATCAGCAAGGAGTCTTCCCATTCAGGTACGACACGCGACTAATAACGACTGGTGCGACATAGCTTTACGACGAAGTCGTAGCACTAGGTTGCATTGTAGGTGTGAATCGCCACTTCAACTTTTCAAATCCTATGCACGCGACAAACGTGCTTAGGTATTACACACTTAATAATTGCGCAAAGGTGGGTGAATTGTCACCTTTCGGTAACTTTTGTGTGCCCCTACTCGGTATTTTCGTCCAAAGCTTTTGCCCGTCTGTCCAACCAGGACTGCAGAATTTCTACTGCCGCAGCCTGGTCAATAATCTTCCGACCGGACTTAACATCAATACCTGCTGCGTGCAGTCGTGATTGGGCCATTACCGTCGTCATCCGCTCGTCGGCGTAATGCACTACGACTCGATCACCGAGTCGGCGCTGCAGCCGGAATCCAACGTCAGTAGCTTTCCGCGCAGAAGTCCCGAACGAGCCGTCGAGCATAAGGGGCATGCCGACAACAATCTCGACGACCTCAAGTTCAGTGGCAAGTTCCACGAGCCGGTCAATATCCGGCCCGTCAGGATCTTTTCGCCCCGTTGCTCGAGTGACTGTTTCAACCGGGGTCGCCAGGATACAGTCGGGGTCAGAGACCGCGACGCCAACGCGGACATCGCCGACGTCGATTCCGAGCCGTCGACCCCGACCAGGATCATCCTGACCGGGGGTATCAATACGGGGCTTAGCCATTGTTTACTGCTCTTCCGATAGCACAGCCGTTAATTGGCTACTTGGACAGTTCGGCCTCAACCGCGGCCAATGCTGCGTCGATTCCGGAAGCATCAGAGCCGGAGCCCTGTGCCATTGCCGGTTTACCGCCGCCCTTGCCGCCGACCTCAGCGCCCATCAGCTTCACCAAATCGCCGGCCTTAATACCGCGATTGACGGCTTCATCCGAAACCGAGGCCACAAACGGAACCTTGCCGCCAGCGTTGGAAACCAACGCAATGACGCTTGGGCGATCCGCAAGGCGCTTCGCCAAGTCATTAGCCAGCGAACGGATGTCCTTCATCTCCGTACCGTCGGGAAGCTTAAGGCCGAGGTAGGTGACATCGCCGATGGTGCGAGCGGACTCCAGGTGAGACGCGGCATTGGCCAGCAGCTGTCCGGCCTTGAAATCAGCGAGCTGCTTCTCTGCAGCCTTGAGCTTTTCAGCCAGTGCTGCAATGCGGTCTGGCAGCTCAGCAGAAGGAGCCTTGAATTCAGTGGCCAGTCGTTCAGCCAGGAGACGCTCGGTGGACAGGTAGCGGAAGGAATCCATACCCGAGTAAGCCTCAATACGGCGCACGCCCGATCCGACCGAGGACTCGCCCAGCACAGCTACCGGACCAATCTGCGAAGAATGCGAAACGTGGGTACCGCCACACAGCTCAATTGAGAACGGGCCACCGACCTCGACAACGCGGACGATGTCGCCGTAGTTCTCGTTGAACAATGCCATGGCACCAGCTGCCTTGGCCTCTTCCAAAGGCATCTCGGCAGTATTGACAGCCCAGTCGTTGTCGACAGCCTCATTGGTGATCTGCTCAATCTCACGGAGCTGTTCCGGTGTGAGCTGCTCACCGTACTTGAAGTCGAAACGGAGGTAGCCCGGCTTATTCATGGAACCAGCCTGAGTTGCAGTATCCCCCAGTACCTGACGCAGAGCACCGTGAATCAAGTGAGTTGCAGTGTGCGCCTGACGAGCACCGTGACGCCACTGCTCGTCGACCAAAGCTTCAGCAGAGACACCCGGAGTGAATTCACCAGCGGTGACAATGCCCTTGTGCAGCCACAGTTTCTTGCCCACCTTTTGAACATCGTTGATGTGGACCACAGCGCCGGAATCAGTCACGATACGACCACGGTCAGCCAGCTGACCGCCGGCCTCGGCGTAGAGCGGAGTGCGATCGAGGATAACCTCAATCTCATCGCCCTCTGCGGCAAACGACTGCTTCTGGCCATCGGCAATGATGCCAAGAATCGTGGATTCGTCGGCAAGCCGATCGTAACCAGTGAAGGACGTCGGGTGTTCATCGATGAACTCGCGGTAGACATGCAGGTCGGTGTGAGACTGCTTCTTTGCCTGGCTGTCGGCCTTTGCGCGCGCACGCTGCTCAGCCATCTCGCGATCGAATTCCTCGCGGTCGATGGTCAGGCCGGCCTCTTCGGCCATCTCGATGGTCAGGTCGATTGGGAAGCCGTGGGTGTCATGCAGGGTGAAGGCGTCGTGACCGGATAGAACGGTTTTACCCTCTGCCTTGGCCTTGGTGGCAGCACGTTCGAACAGCTCCTCACCGGCGGACAGAGTCTTGGTGAAGGTCTTTTCCTCGGCGACGGCGACGCGGCGAATACGGTTCCAGTTCTCCGCGATCTCTGGGTACGACGGGGTCATGGTCTCGGCCGCAATACCAATCAGCTTCTCCAGCACTGGACCGTTAGCGCCGAGCAGACGCGCAGAGCGGATGATGCGGCGCAGCAGGCGACGCAGGATATAGCCACGATCGGAGTTCGAGGGGGTGACACCGTCGAGCATCAGCATCAAGCCGGTGCGGCTGTGGTCAGCGATGACGCGGAAACGGATGTTGTCCTGGTGGTTGGAGCTGTACTTCGAACCGGTGAGCCGCTCAGCTTCGTCGATAACCGGACGCAGCAGATCGGTTTCATAGACGTTGTCGACACCCTGCAGCAGAAAAGCAACGCGCTCGATGCCCATACCGGTATCGATGTTCTTCTTCGGCAGCGGGCCAAGAATCTCGAAAGAGTCCTTGCCTGTTCCTTCGCCACGCTCGTTTTCCATGAAGACGAGGTTCCAAATCTCGATGTAGCGATCCTCGTCCGCCTCTGGGCCACCGTCAGCGCCGTACTCCGGGCCGCGGTCGTAGAAAATCTCTGAACACGGGCCACACGGGCCAGGCACACCCATGGACCAGTAGTTGTCCGCCATGCCTCGGCGCTGAATGCGCTCTTCCGGCACACCAACCTTCTCGTGCCAGATGTCATGAGCCTCATCGTCATCGAGGAAAACCGTCACCCACAGCTTCTCAGCCGGGATGCCAAAGCCGCCGTCCTCAACAGCACCAGTCAGAAGGCTCCATGCATGAGTGATGGCACCTTCCTTGAAGTAATTTCCGAAGGAGAAGTTACCCGCCATCTGGAAGAAGGTGTTGTGGCGGGTGGTGATACCCACCTCTTCAATGTCCAGTGTGCGCACGCACTTCTGAATTGAGGTCGCGGTGGAGAAGTCCGGAGTCTCATTGCCGAGGAAGTAGGGCTTGAACGGCACCATGCCGGCATTAACGAACAGCAGGTTCGGGTCATCCAAAACCAGGGAGGCACTGGGGACCTCGGTGTGTCCCGCCTTTACGAAATGCTGGATGAAGCGATTTCGAATTTCATGAGTCTGCACGGTGTTCTACTTCCTCGTTTCACGTCGAGCGTCCGAGATGTTTAATACAAAACTAGCAGTCTACCCGCTCGGTTCGAGCAACTTTAAAACCACCCCACCGGCACCCCGTAGATTCCGACCGATCTCGCCTACTTCGATTTCCGGCGGCTCCCCCGGATAATTCGGCGAATGCGTCCGAGGTATTCAGCCATGCCGTTTTCACGACCGTGATTGGATGGGACGAAATAATCAGTGCCCACCAACTGATCTGGTGGATACTGTTGGGCGACGACACCCATGGGGTCATTGTGCGGGTAGATATAGTCCACCGCGTGACCAAGGTCCTTAGCCCCGCTGTAATGTCCGTCGCGCAAATGTGGTGGCACCGGTCCGGTCTTCCCGGAACGAACATCCTTCAATGCCCCGTCGATTGCGCTTATGACCGAATTCGACTTCGGTGCTGTTGCCAAGTGAATCGTGGCCTGCGCCAGCGTCAGCCGGGCTTCCGGCATCCCTATCAAGGCAACTGCCTGCGCCGCGGCGACGGCGGTTTGCAGAGCTGTCGGGTCGGCCATACCGATGTCTTCGCTGGCCAGAATTACGATTCGTCGGGCAATAAACCGAGGGTCTTCCCCACCCTCAATCATCCGCGCCAGGTAATGCAGGGCAGCATCGACATCAGATCCGCGGACGGACTTAATAAACGCGCTGGTGACGTCGTAATGCTGGTCGCCGTCGCGGTCATAGCGAACCACGGCTCTGTTGATCGAATTGGCAAGCGACTCAGCGGTAATCTGCTCACCATCGGCGACGGCTTCTGCGGCTGCCTCGAGGTACGTGAGGGAACGACGAGCATCACCAGCTGCCAGCGCAATGAGCTGTTTACGTGCATCGTCTGTCATACTGACGCGACCATTCAGGCCGCGCTCATCGGTAAGTGCTCGATCAATGAGCGTGCCGACGGCTTCGTCGTCCAGTGACTGCAACTGCAACAGCAGTGACCGACTGAGCAGCGGGGACACCACTGAGAAGGATGGGTTTTCCGTCGTTGCCGCGACGAGAAGGACAATCCGGTTTTCCACGGCACCCAACAGGGCATCCTGCTGGGTCTTGGAAAAACGGTGCACCTCGTCGATGAAGAGCACCGTTTGAATGCCCTGGTTAACGAGTGTGCGACGAGCAGTATCGATAACCGCACGCACTTCCTTCACTCCTGCATTAAGCGCGGAAAGCGCTTCAAAGTGTCGTCCGGTCGCCGCGGAAATCAAACTGGCGAGAGTGGTTTTGCCAGTTCCAGGAGGGCCGAACAGAATAACGGAAGTGTCGCCGCCACCTTCGACCAGACGGCGCAACGGTGCTCCGGGGGCTAACAGGTGGTCTTGACCAACGACTTCATCGAGGTTTCGCGGTCGCATCCGAACCGCCAACGGCGCGTGTGCACCTGGGTGAAAGTAGGCGCTCGCATCGGAGTTCAGGCCAGTGCTTGCTGGCCCCGCACTCCGACCTTGGCTCTTGGCCGCTGTAGGTCCGGCGACCGAAGGCTCGTCGAAAAGCCCTGGAGCGTCATCGGCGGAGCCGTTTGCACCGCCTGACGGCAGCTTATTCGGATCCGCCACGTGTGCCCTAGCCTTCCTCTTGCTCTAAGAAATCGATGACTGCATGCGCGAACTGTTCCAGCTCGTCGGCACGATCGTCCTCACACTTATGGGCGAACTGTGCAATCGCGCGAGCCGTGTTAGCCATGTCGCGCCGCTCCAGTGCTGAGCCGCCAACTTCCGGCTTCAGGTCCGTGCGTCCTTCATGCCCCACCCACAGCGCTTGTTTTGGAGAACCGAAGAAGGAAACCGTTGCGGAGATGAAAAACCAACCGAGCAACGCCGCAGCGATGAACGCCATCAAACGGCGGTCGCTCGTGCCGCGATACCAATGGTCACGAATCTCTTCCATCCAGGCACGGACAAACACGTCGACCTCTGCCTCCGATGGACGCTCCACGAAAACGTGCAGCGGGAAGCCTGCGACGACGCTGGCCACGTCGAAGATGACATCGCGGTAACCAGCCCACTCATAGTCGAGGAACTGGACCTTATCCGCCAGCAGAATGTTGTCCGGGGCGAGGTCAAACGGAGTAAACGCCCTATGCGTGCCCTTCTCAATTCGACGAGCAGCATCCTCACCGAAAGAGCGCACAGCGTCGGGAACAGGAATGCCGGACCCCTCGACAGCTCGCATACCAAAGCGAATCCCCGACACAATGCCGTGGTCACGCGCCTCGAGAGCCTCGCGATCGACCTTGTTCTTCACCCACATACGACGACGCAGGGTCTCAAATCCCTCTTCACGAGTATGCGTGTGAATATGCATCCGACCCAGCGAAGCGCCGAGGCTGCGGAATGCGCGCAATCGTCGCTCTTCATCGCCACGAAAGAGTACGTCCGCAAGAGTGTCCACGACACCGACGTCGCTGAGAACCAATAGCTGCTTTGAAACATCGTAAGCAAGAAGCTGAGGCCCCGGGCGGACGTCGTCAGGCAGTGTATTGATGAACTGGTACGCCACGACTTCCCGTAAAACGGCGGGATCGACGCCTTCAGTCGTCGTAGGAATTTGCTTTACGACGACCGTGCGTTCCTGCATAAAGGGATTTGTGGCGACCCGTACGCGGACAACAAGAGCGTTTGACTGACCTGTAAGTACTTCTGGATCCGACAACACTGGAGTGCCGCCGAATCGTGCGGAAAGCAGTGTCTCTGCATCTTTAACTACGCTGTCAACTTCTGCTGCAGCGTCGTCCGAGTACTCCATTGAATGCCCTTTCAATGAGCCAGTTTCAGTCAGGCGATACGGATGTTGCGTTGTGGCCAGTACCGCCTTGGTTAGGAGGAATTGGCGCCACTCGCGCTGTTCACGCTGGAGTGGCAGATCACATTCCTCGCAATGTGATTTCTTTGTTTACTTGCTGTCGCCTGCGTCGGCTGCTGCCTTAACGCCGTCTGCCTTCTGCTTTGGCTTCGGCTTGAAGTCGATACCGGTCTCCTTGCGCTGCTGAGCGGTAATCGGAGTCGGGGCGTCAGTCAACGGATCAACGCCGCCACCGGACTTCGGGAAGGCGATAACTTCGCGAATGGAGTCAACGCCGGCCAGCAGGGAAACGATACGGTCCCAACCGAATGCGATACCACCGTGCGGCGGAGCGCCGTACTGGAAGGCATCCAGCAGGAAGCCGAACTGCTCCTGTGCCTCTTCCTCGCCGATGCCCATAACATCGAAGACGCGCTTCTGGACATCTGGGCGGTGAATACGAATGGAGCCGCCACCAATTTCGTTACCGTTGCAGACGATGTCGTAGGCGTAAGCCAGTGCGTTGCCAGGATCCTTGTCGAAGGTATCCATGTGCTCTGGCCTCGGCGAGGTGAAGGCGTGGTGCACAGCAGTCCACTGCGAGTGGCCCAGGGCAACGTCACCGGAAGCGGTAGCGTCGGCAGCCGGCTCGAACAACGGTGCGTCGACGACCCAGGTGAATGCCCAGTCGCCTTCCTTGATAAGGCCGAGCTTCTTGGCAATCTCTCCACGAGCAGCACCCAGCAGTGCACGGGAGCTCTTAGCGTCACCTGCAGCGAAGAAGATGCAGTCACCCGGCTTCGCGCCTACGTGCGCCGCGATGCCTTCACGCTCTGCGTCAGTAATGTTCTTGGCAACCGGGCCGCCCAGAGTGCCGTCCTCCCCAACAAGGATGTAGGCCAAGCCCTTTGCGCCGCGCTGGCGGGCCCAATCCTGCCAAGCGTCGAGCTGACGACGAGGCTGCGATGCGCCACCGTCCATAACAACTGCACCGACGTAATCGTTCTGGAAGACACGGAAAGTGGTGTCCTTGAAGAACTCGGTGCACTCCACCAGCGGAATGTCGAAGCGCAGGTCCGGCTTGTCAGAACCGTACTTCTCCATGGCCTCCTTGAAGGTCATGCGTGGAATCGGGGTCTGAACAGTGACACCGGCCTCGGCGAAGATAGCAACCAGAATCTCTTCTGCCAGCGCAATGACATCGTCCTGCTCGGCGAAGCTCATCTCAACGTCGAGCTGAGTGAACTCCGGCTGGCGGTCAGCGCGGAAGTCCTCATCTCGGTAGCAGCGGGCGATCTGGTAGTAGCGCTCCATGCCAGCGACCATAAGCAGCTGCTTGAACAACTGAGGGGACTGCGGCAGTGCGTAGAAAGTGCCCGGCTTCAAACGAGCCGGCACCACGAAGTCACGAGCACCTTCCGGCGTAGAGCGAGTCAACGTCGGGGTCTCGATTTCGGTGAAGTCGTGGCTGTCCAGCACCTTACGGGCTGCGCGGTTGACAGCCGCACGGAGACGCATAATCTTGGCCGGGCCTTCACGGCGTAGGTCTAGGTAGCGGTACTTCAGGCGGGCTTCCTCGCCGACAGTGCCAGAAGTTCCAACATCCTCGAGCTGGAACGGCAATGCCGCCGACTCGTTGAGGATGGTCAGCTCCGTAACATTGACCTCAATTTCACCCGATGCCAGGTTCGGGTTTTCGGAGCCCTCCGGGCGCTTCTCAACGACACCGGTGACCTGAATGCAGTATTCGCTGCGCAGGTGGTGTGCACGCTCAGCAACTTCGCTGTTGCGGAACACAACCTGGGCGTAACCGGAGCGGTCACGCATGTCGATGAAGATCACGCCACCATGGTCACGGCGGCGTCCTACCCAACCGGTCAGGGTTACTGTGCTGCCGGCGAGGTCAGCGCGGAGGTCTCCGGCAAGATGCGTACGAAGCACTGCGAATTGGTCCTTCCAAAATTGGTGCTATAGGGATTAACGCTGTGGATAGCGGTTTCGTCCGTGTAGTCTACCTTGAAGCCAGAAAGGTGAGAAGAAGACCCCGGCTATTTTGCTTATTACCGGTCATCGCCTTGGGCCTACCTCGGGCTTCATGTACTCACTTAGACAAAGTTCTCCGTAGATCCTGACGTTGATTTACATGCGGATACTATGACGCAGCGCTATTCAATGGCCCGTTTTCCGCACCTTATGCAATAGTCTTACTCCTATGACCTTCCGGAATGACTTCCAAAAGAGCTCGGCTCGTGCCGAGCGACGCTCGGGTGGTGGCCGCGCTATCGCCGTAGGCGGTGGCGGTATCGGCGGCCTTGTCCTCATCGGCCTGTACTTACTTCTCGGCGGCGACCCGGGACAATTGGGACAGCTGACAGGTGCCCAGAACAACCAGTCCTCGCAGACTGCACAGCAGTCCCCTGGCGAGGATCCCTGCAAGACCGGCGAAGATGCCAACAGCCGCATCGATTGCCGGATGGAATTCACCGGTATTTCGGTCGACCGAGTCTGGGAAGAACAACTCCCCGCACAGGCCGGCATCGAGTACACGAACCCAGGCTTAGTCCTCTTTGAAGGCTCCACTCAGTCGGGCTGCGGCGCAGCGTCCTCGTCCACCGGCCCGTTCTACTGCCCCGCCGATCAAACGGCCTACTTCGACACGGAGTTCTTTAGCACCCTGGAGCGCATGGGCGGAGGCAACGGACCGCTCGCACAGGAATACGTCGTGGCCCACGAATTCGCCCACCATATCCAAAGGTTGGAGGGCACACTCGGCCGCAGTAACTACAACGAACCGGGCCCCGATTCCGACGCTGTAAAGATCGAGCTGCAGGCCGACTGCTACGCGGGTATCTGGGCTCATTACGCGGACAAGGGGCCGGACGCAATCCTCGAACCGCTTTCCGACGAGCAAGTTGCCGATGCCCTCAAAACTACGAAGGCCATTGGCGATGACACCATCCAGCAGCATTCCGGCGGTGGTGTTCAACCGGACTCCTGGACCCACGGCTCGGCCGAGCAGCGTACGAAGGCATTCCTCACCGGCTACAAGTCAGGAAAGATGTCTCAGTGCGACACTCTCGAGCGCGGCGTCTACAGCTAGACTCCGCACTTAACAAATGCGCGTTTCCTAGATGCGCGACTGCAACTCCTGAACCAGTGCATCTAGGGCGACTGCGTGCTGCTCGTGGGACTCAAGGTTCTTCAGCTGAACCTCGCCCGCGGCCAATTCAGACTCGCCGAGGACCAACGCAAATCGGGCTCCAGCGCGATCGGCACCCTTCATCGCGCCCTTCAGACCGCGGCCGCCGTAGGACATATCTGCGCGGATACCCGCTTGGCGCAGCTTATTGATCTGCACCGCCATAGCGTGAGCGGCTTCTTCACCGAGCGCAACACCATACACATCGACGCGTCGACCATCGCTGGCATGCTTGCCCTCTGCTTCCAGTGCGAGCAGCGCGCGATCCACACCCAAACCAAAGCCAATTCCAGACAGCTCTTGGCCGCCTAGCTGCGCCATCAGCCCGTCGTAGCGACCACCGCCGCCGATACCCGACTGAGCACCAAGGCCGTCGTGAACAAACTCGAAGCACGTCTTGGTGTAGTAGTCCAGTCCGCGCACCATTCGAGGATTGATGACATAGGGCACCTTCATGTCATCCAACAGTCCAGTCACAGCTTCAAAGTGACCGCGAGCGCTGTCAGAAAGGTGGTCCAGCATCAGCGGCGCGTCGGCAAGCATTTCCTGCATTTCCGGTCGCTTATCGTCGAGGACGCGCAGCGGGTTGATGTTTGCACGGTGGCGCGTTTCCTCATCCAGAGGCAGGTCAAACAAGAACTCCTGCAGCTTAGCGCGATATTCAGGGCGGCAGGTGTTGTCGCCAAGGCTTGTCAGTTCAAGGCGGAAGCCTTCGAGTCCGATACCGCGGAAGCATGCGTCGGCAAGCGCGATGACTTCAGCGTCCAGCGCAGGATCATCGACGCCGATTGCCTCTACGCCCACCTGCTGCAACTGACGGTAACGGCCTGCCTGCGGGCGTTCATAGCGGAAGAATGGCCCCGCGTAGGAAAGCTTGACCGGCAACTGACCGCGATCCAAATTGTGCTCAATGACCGCGCGCATCACGCCCGCGGTACCCTCCGGGCGCAGGGTGACGGAGCGGCCGCCGCGGTCGGCGAACGTGTACATCTCCTTGGTGACGACGTCCGTCGATTCACCTACGCCACGTGCAAAAAGCCCGGTGTCCTCGAAAATTGGCAGCTCAATGTGCTCATAGCCCGCAAGTCGTGCGCGGTGCTGGAATGAGTTTCGCACCGCCTCGAATTCGCGGGAGACCGGCGGGACGTAATCCGGCACGCCCTTGGGCGCGGAGAATGGCTTCAACTTCTTTGGCTTCTGGCTAGAGTTCACCCCGCTAACTCTACCTGCCAACTCTCACGACGTGTCAGCCAGGCTAGGTGAGGTTTTGCAGGAACGGGTTGGTCGCGCGCTCCTCGCCTATCGACGATGCGGAGCCATGGCCCGGAAGAATCATGAGGTCATCCGCCAGCGGGAGGACCTTATCCTTCAACGACTGCTGCATGTGCTCCGGACTACTGCCCGGCAAATCTACGCGACCGATAGCCCCCTTAAAGAGGACGTCCCCGCTGAAGACAATCTCATCTTCCCCATCGGAAGCGCGCAGCATCACGCATCCCGGAGAGTGACCCGGAGCGTGAATGACTTCGAAATTCAACCCTGCCCACTTTACTTCGTCGCCATCCTCGAAGAAATCGGCTTCCGTATAAGCCTGCATAGAATCGATGTCAAAGAGGTGTCCGAAAGAAGAACCGCCGAGCTTCGGATTGGCCAGCAACACATTGTCGCTTTCGTGAATGAAGACGGGGATATCCCAGAAGTCGGAGGCCTCCGCGACATCGCGGACATGGTCGATATGACCATGGGTCAGCAGAATTGCTTCCGGCTTCCAATCTCGCTTCTCAACCTCGCCGCGTACTACCTCGAACGCCCCCATGCCCGGGTCAACAATGACGCATGGGGTGGACAGGCCGTCCATTTCCGGAGCGCCTGTTGCCACGTAGCAGTTGGTCTGAAAAGGGCCGGCTGCAAAACCAAATATCTCCATGGCGCTCCATTGTAACGATTGTGTACAGCCCCCGGCAGGCTATTTGCGCCTTCCAACAACGGGAAGAGAGCACCTTTCCCCTTGCTCGTTGGCCTGTCATCTCGCAAATGGGAAGCAATCCCGGGCATAATGGTCGATTGTGTACGCGACGGTGACCGACTGAGCTGTTACTTCAAATGCGGTCACTATCAATGGGCAAAATCGTCCGCTGGTGTTCCGTCACCAGCAATAGATGACTAACAGATACGGAGAAAGACTAGTGGCCAATAATGAGCAAAGGCGCAAAGATGCGATGCGGACGCTCGAGCGCGAACTTAAGCGCCGTGCACGTGCCGAGAAGCTGAAGCCACTGGGCGTTGTCGTAACTACCTTGGCTATCCTGCTCTTTATCGGTGGCGGCATCTACTTGCTGACCACGGCTGGCGGCGCTGACGACAATGAGGCCGCTGATGAATCCACGACTCCAGTCGAACCTGCAGCTCTGACAGCTACTCCTGTCAGCGGTGAAAAGGTTCCAATGAAGCGCTCTTCCCCACTTCCGGAAACCGTGACCTGTGACTACCCGGATGATGGCGAGGCATCGAAGGACATAGATAAGCCAGCTACCGACAACGTTCCCGCCACTGGCACTGTAACCATCACCCTGAAGACTAACCAGGGCGACATTCCGATGGAGCTGGACCGCGCTATTTCACCTTGCGGCGTCAATGCAATTGAGCACATGGCCAAGTCCGACTACTTCAATGACACTGTGTGCCACCGTATTACCGGTGGTGGCCTGAACGTTCTGCAGTGTGGCGACCCGACTGGTACCGGTACCGGCGGCCCGGGCTTCAAGTTCGCTGGCGAATGGCCGGTCAAGGATTCTGGTCTGGATCAGAATACCCCGTTGGTGTACCCGAAGGGCTCTATCGCCATGGCAAACCCGAGCGACCCAGATGCCAACGGCAGCCAGTTCTTCCTCAACTGGGCAGATTCTCAGCTGCCTCCGCAGTACACCGTGCTTGGCTCCATGACTGACGAGGGCACCAAGACGGTTGCGGACATTGCGAAGAACGGTATCGAGGGCGGCGGTACCTCTGACGGTAAGCCAGCTAAGGAAGTCCGTATTGAGAAGGCGGAAGTCAAGTAGCTGACTCAACTGACTGATTCAGAAATTAATCAAAAACAGGGCCAAGGTGTTTCAGGGTTAAGTGACAAAAAGTGTGTCTGATT
>NZ_KV836150.1:0-52422 GCF_001838255.1 Corynebacterium sp. HMSC073B01
GAAAGTGTCATAAACTCACACAGTTTCACATTTGCAGCCCGTAATTTCTGGGGTTAAAGGCCAAAAATGTGAGCCTTTCCGGCGGCGTGGTTATCTGACCCAGCCTTTTCGATGCCGCCTCCTCCCCCATAGTCACTACCGAGTAGCCACCAAGCCTGCATCCGCGGACTGCAGCTTGCCGTCAACCATCTCCACGATTCGGTCGGCACCGTGGAGCTGCCCCAGGTCGTGGGTGATGTACAGGGTGGCCACACCCATCTTCCGCGTCACATCCATAATCAGTCGCGTCACCGCCCCTGCACTCTTCTGATCCAAAGCCGCGGTCGGTTCGTCGACTAGCAGCACTTCCGGCTCATTCATCAGTGCGCGCGCAACATTGACGCGTGCCTGCTGACCACCGGAAAGCTGGCTCACGCGACGTTCTCCCAGCCCAGCCAGTCCGACTGCCTCGAGCAATTCATCTGCGCGCTTCTCCGCTTCACGACGGCCACCCGCGGGCCACCCGAAAACACGGCCCAATCGCCGCATTGCGATGAGCTGCTGCTTGACCGTCAGCGCTGGCAGAAGATTCGGCTGCTGGAAAACGATGCCGATGTGTTCGCGACGAATCTTGGCAGCATCCGCGCCGCGAGCGCTCAGATCAATGGCCTTCCTTTCCGCACTCTCGTCCGCGCCTGCACCGTTCGCGTCCTGCTTGTTGGAGTACAGCGTGACATGTCCGGTATCGGCACTCTTCAAACAACCTGCGATGGTCAACAGAGTCGACTTGCCGGAACCCGATGGTCCGACCAGTCCCACTACCTCGCCTGCCCGGATCTTCAGCGAGATGTCATCCAAAATGGTGCGTTTGTTGTCGCCATCTTGGACGGTCAGCGAAATGTTCTTCAGAGCGAGTGCCACGGGAGCCTGGTTGTCGATGTAGGTAGTCATTTTGTCCTGAATTCCTCAATTCCTCAGTTGAAGGTTGTGCATGATTAACGCGATGTGAGTGTTCTGTGGGAAGCCGCCGTGCTAGGCCGTACTAACGAGCCACTACGCATTCGCCAATGCGGTGGTCGGATCGACGCGGAATACCGGCACCAGTGCCAGCAGCGCACCAACTACGCCGGTCACGGCCAGAATGAGCCCCGGCACGACGGTCGTGGAAGCATCGACCACAATTGGCATGACGTCGCCGCTCTGCAGAGCCCAGCCCGCCGCTGCAGTCACCGCAACACCGCCACCGACTCCGATTGCCAGCACGGCCAGGACCTGCGCCAGAGAGTCAGCCACCAGCACGGAGCGGGACGCACCGAGCGCCGAGGAAATGGCCACACCACGCAGTCGTTGAACGGTCCACACGGTGAAGAACGCGCCTACCACCAGCGCAGAAATCACATACAGCATCGAGGTCATCGCGTTCAGCGAGGTCTGCTCACCCTGGTAGGAAGCCGACAGGTTATTGCGCTCGCCGTCGCGCAGAATGGTTCCTTCCGAGACATTCGGCAGCTGCGCCGCGGACTCGTCGACAACCATCGCCGCTGGCACCATCTGCCCCGGCGTCAGGTCTTCCATCACGCCGCGCCCGGCATAAATGACCGCTTGGTGGTCCAACCACTTATCTCCCGCCACGCGCGCAACGGTGGCCTCGTGCTCGCCCATCGCGCCAGACAGGGTCAGCGAGTCACCTTCCGCAATGGCGGTTTCACTGACGCCGTCGGTGACGGCCACCTGGTCGTCGTTAAGCGAAAAGTCGGAGATGACGGTGACGGGCGTTTCATCGACGCGCGCACGACTGACGTAGACATCGCGGACATTTGCGCCGTTGTCGCTCGCCCATGTCTGGACGCTCTTTCGCGCCGTCTCGCCGATGCTTGACGACGACAACGACGTAGCCCCCTCGGAGACGACGACGGCATCGTTTTTGCTGTAGACCTCGTCAAGTGCGGAGACGGACTGGGCGGACAGGCCTGCAGCCAAAGCCGAGAGGAACGTGACCATCACAGCAATCATCCCGACGGTGATGGTGATCAGTGCGGCACGGCCTGGAGCGGCTCGAAGTTCTTTCATTGACTGGTACATATTCATTATGGTCGTGGATTCAAAGGCGGATTTAATCGCCATGGAGGTTGAACTTCGTCTCCAACTTTCGGTTGATGTTGACAATTCCGGCTCGTCAGCGGTGTTTTGGCAGGCGGAACTGCCCTAAGCTCGAGAGCGTGGATACTCCTGAGACTCTGAACCGCAGCTGGCAATTACTGCGGTTTGCCCTGGATGTTTTGGTGCTGGTGCTGCTGGCGGTATGCGTGGTTCCGGATCCGCAGTGGCGAATCATCACCTATGCGGCGTGCTTTCTAGCGGTGTACATCGCAGGTTCCATTGGGCCGATTGGGCGGGCTCGGCATGGCAACGTAGCCAACGAGGTCGCGCTGACTAAGCCGCGTGGCCTGCTGTTGGGCTGGCTTGTGATTCTGCTGCTGTGCTGGGCGGCGTTGGCGTTTGCAACGCTGGATGCCTCGTTCCTGGTTTTCCCACTGTTTTTCGTAATTCTGCAGGTAACCGGCGGTCTTACGGCCGTAATCATGGTAGCAGCGACAACGGCGACGGCAATTGGCGCTATCGCTATTCATACTCC
Organism: Corynebacterium sp. HMSC073B01; assembly: GCF_001838255.1. Lineage (NCBI taxonomy): Bacteria > Bacillati > Actinomycetota > Actinomycetes > Mycobacteriales > Corynebacteriaceae > Corynebacterium > Corynebacterium sp. HMSC073B01. The sequence goes on from NZ_KV836150.1 coordinate 2,615, forward strand.
GCTGACATTTGGTGGTGTCCTTGGCCCCATTCTGGGCGGGACGTTTGTACTTACGGTGGGGCTGGGGTTCCGGCTCCTGCAGAAGGAGACTATCGAAAAGACCAAGGCGCTGGAGGAGCTCTCAGCCGCCCGCGCCCACTCGGAAGCACTGTCCCGTCGTGCCGGTGAGCTGGACGAACGCGCACGCCTCGCAGCCGATATTCATGACACCGTGGCGCAGGGGCTTTCCTCCATCCAGCTGCTACTGCATTCGGTGGAGTCCCGCATGAAAAGTGCTTCCACTCAGCATGACCAGACCTCGGTGGATTCGCTACAGCTCGCCCGCAAGGTTGCGGCCGACAATCTCGCCGAGACCCGGCGCATCATCGCAGCACTTCAGCCGGCTCCCCTCGAAGGCGCAGACCTATCCGGCGCGTTGGAGAAAGTCTGCTCCTCCACGGTGCTGGGCGATGCTGTCAGCTTCTGCGTCGACGGCACACCCACGCGGCTGCCGGCCACCGTCGAAGCAACCATCATCAGGGTGGCCCAGGCGAGCTTGGCGAACGTCGTCAAGCATGCACACGCCACGCGTTGCCGTGTCACCCTGACCTACCAGCCCGACGAGATTCTGCTCGACTGCGTCGACAACGGCATCGGCTTCGACCCCACCGCACCAACTAACGACGACAGCGTGGGGATCGCCAACGCGCGCCGACGCGTAGAGAAGCTCGGCGGCACCTTCACCATCGAGTCGGAACCGGGGCGTGGCTGCGGTGTCAGCGTCAGCATCCCGCACGAGCTCGCCTCTTAAAGTCCCGCGCCTGGTATGCAGGTAGGAAACGACCATTCACATCACCCGAGGAGTTAGCCAGGTGACCAAGCCCATCGGAGTCCTCATCGCCGACGATCACCCCATCGTCCGCGCTGGTCTTCGCGCAGTCGTTGAATCGGCGCCGGATATCGTCGTGGTTGGCGAGGCGGCCAGCGGTGACGAGGCGGTCGAGAAGGTGCGCGCATCGCTTGACGACGACTCTTGCGACCACATCGATCTGGTACTCATGGACCTTCGCTTTGGTGAGGCCCCTGGCACTGCTACCCGCGCAGGCGGAGTTGATGCCACCGCAGCCATCCGCGCACTGGCCGGGCGCGGCGCAAAGGCTCCAGAAGTGTTGGTGGTGACCAATTATTCTTCGGACTCCGATGTGCTCGGCGCTGTCACCGCAGGCGCAGTTGGTTATCTGCTGAAGGATGCCGCTCCGGAGGAGCTCATCGATGGTATCCGTCGTGCCGTTCGCGGCGAGACCGTGCTGAACACACAAGTGGCCGGGCGCTTGATGGGTCGGATGCGCAACCCCAATACAGCACTAACCCCGCGCGAACTCGAAGTGCTCGAGTTGGTCGCGCGGGGTATGTCGAATAGAAAAATTGCAGAACAGCTGGTGCTCACCGAAGCGACTGTGAAATCGCATCTGGTACATATTTTCACCAAGCTAGACGTCAGCTCCCGCACCGCGGCTGTTGCTCGGGCGCAGGAGCTGGGAATGTTGGGTGATTAGGAAACGGACTAACCCGCGTGGCTTAAATGATGGCCTCACTTAGAGGACATGGACTACCAAGAGCTGGTCTCGTCGGCGTTGCCCTTCTTCCAGGTCTCCCACGGGATGTTCCAGTCACCGAGTCCATCAACACCGGAGAGCGTCTCACCAATCGTATTCTTCACAATCACGATGTCACCGCGCTTAGTGTTGTCCAGGAACCACTTAGCGTTGGCGTCAGTGACGTTGATGCAGCCGTGAGACTGGTTGACGCTGCCCTGTGCCCACGTTGACCACGGTGCACCGTGGACGTAGATACCGGAGTAAGACATCTGCGTTGCATAGTTAACCGGCGTGACGTAGCCACCGTTTTCCAGAGACAGGCCGTAGGTACGAGAGTCCATCACCATGGTCTCGTTGCGATCACCGATGATGTACTGGCCATTCGGAGTCGGGTGAACATTCGACCCCATAGAGATAGGCATGGAGTTTACGACTTCACCGTTCCTCTTAATGACCATGGTCTTCGTCGCGTCATCAGCGATAGCAATGACTTCATCACCGATAGTGAAGCTGGTTTCGGCGGACTCCGCACCGTACATATCGTCACCAAGATCCGTGCCGTAAATATCGGACTTCACGGTAACCTTGGTCCCCGGCTTCCAGTACTCCTTTGGACGCCAGCGCACCTCACTGTTATTCAGCCAGTAGAAAGCGCCTTCCACCTTAGGCTCGGTGGTCACCTTAATTGCTTCCTCAGCAGCCTTGCGGTCCGAAATACTCGCGCTGAATTTCACAGCAATAGTCTGACCGACACCCACGGTGGAACCATCCAGCGGGGACAGGTAACCATTTACCTGAGAAGTCGGCTCGACGGTGGTGAAAGAAGTAGCCAGCTTTTCTGTGCCCGAGGTGGCGTTAATCTCATAGGTCTTTGAGTAGCCCAGGGGTTCTGCAGTGGTCCACTTGGTACCACTGGAGTCGAGCTTGCCCTTGACCTCTTTGCCCTCAGGGTTGGTCATAACAACCTTGTCCAGGCGATGTCCCTCTTCCACCTGAACCGAAATCGGGTCAACCACCGAAACATCGGTGGCGTCGTCCTTCACACTGGCGACAAGACCAACGTCTGGCTTCTCCGCCTCTTGCTGCTCGGCATTATCTCCGCCGACGGTACAAGCAGCTAGCGAGATGGTGGTCGCAAATGTCACCACCGCCATCGACAGGCGCTTAAAAGATTGCCGCATGATCGTGCTTCACTCCAACAGTGCAATTATTAAGTAGTAAGTCCCGGGGACACACTGCGACACACAGCGGAGTCCTGCTACAGCCCCTGGTGCGCCCTCGAAAAAGGTCAGACTGCCCTGCAGCGGCACTAGCCACCGATAAAACGCTCGCCCTAACTGAAAAGCCTTATTGACTGCCCAATCGCAGTCATCAACCCCTCACAGGGCGCAGCACGCAAAGTAGCCCAACGGTTCCTACAGTTAACCCTCTGGAAAATTGCTGTGCAACCCCAAAAAACCGGGGCACTTCAACCGACCTGGGAAAACAGCGCCCCCTTGAAGCTGCGTTACCGAAAAGTAATCAGTTCGCTATTCAAAAGTGCCACCGGACGCTTCCGGACGTTACTGAACACTGTCGAACGTAACTCCGACATCTATGCACACTCCCAACGTCGATGGCATTGATACAGGCCCTACCCCACTTTGAGGATTTCCAAACTTTTTTTGAACTTTTTTCAAACGGTTGCGCAAAACCTTTCAAAAAACATGCAAAAACATCAATTCAAAAACAGCATCTGACCAGCCGATTTTACAAACAATCAGAAACCTGGTTATATATCTTCTCGTTGCCGGCGAGGAGCTCACACAGAGAGCACCAAGCAGGAAACAGTAAGCGCCATTAGCTCAACTGGCAGAGCAGCTGACTCTTAATCAGCGGGTTCGGGGTTCGAGTCCCTGATGGCGCACAAAAGCCCAGGTCAGACAGTGTTTTTGCTGTCTGGCCCTTGGTGTTTTTAGAGGTAACTCCCTGTTCAGGGCGTTTTTCACAATAGCATGCCCAGGGTACATTAATCGCCCGTGTACCCCGGGAAATGACCTCTAAAGGGCACACATTGGGCACGAATTGGGCACAAAACTTCGGTAGTTTACGACTACTGAAAAGCGGACGATACCAAGCTCGGTACACCGCACCGGACGGTAAGCGGTACAGCTCCACGTTTCCGGACAAACTAAGCGCGCTCGCATGGCTAGCCGAAAACAAGAAGGCGATCGACCTAGGCGCTTGGGAATCACCAAACACCGAAAAGGAAACTGTCCCTACTGTCGGTGAGCTAACACACCACTGGCTCCAGCTAATCGCGCCGGGCGTACGAAACACCACGCTCCGGGCTTACAAGGAAGTAGTTAACCTCCGAATACTAGGGCATGAGCGGCTTGCCTCTACCCCGGTGGATAAACTAACCCCTCGCAAGGTTGCCGCGTGGTGGCAGGACACCGTAGAAGCTTTTCCCGATACCGCTTACCGCAATCACCGGGCGTATCAAAAGCTCCGAACAATCATGAATCTGGCTGTCGAATACGGCTATCTCACTTCAAACCCGGTTCACGTCAGGGTTGCGTCTCGCAAACCGCAAAGTAAGCGGAAGGAACTGCCAACCACTGAACAGTTTCGGGCAATCTTGGAACACGTTCCACACCGCTACCGGCTCATTACGGTGTTGTGCCTGTTCCACGGCCTTCGGTTGGGAGAAGCCCTAGCCCTGCACGGCAAACACGTCTTTCCGGACAAGGTGATAATCGAAGGAACCCTAGCCAGGGTGCCTAACGGCAAAGGTGGTGTGAAGATGGAACTCCACCCGCCCAAAACACAAGCGGGCTATAGAACCGTACCGATCATGCCAGAGTTTCAGCACATCATTACCGAGCATCTAGCCACGTATCAGCCACGCCCGGAGGGCTACGCAACAGAGACCGACAACGGTGCTGTGGTGTTTGATACGTCGTACAGATCAATCTTCTATCGAGCCAAGGATAAAGCCGGGATTGAAGACGATCTCACGCCCCACTACGGGCGTGTGTACCTTATCACCCGGCTTGCTGAAGCCGGGGCCACTCCAAGGGAGATTGGTTTAATCCTCGGTCAAGAAGACGTGTCCACCATCGTGAACACGTACATGAGAGCTAGGCAGCGGCGCGCTAATGCGCTTATGTCTTCGGTGAATCTAGAAGACTAGGAGAGACAACCCAGCCCGCCCAAGCGGGCCGGTCTCTCCACTACTGTTTCCTCTGGTAACTGTAGGGATCCTCCGGGGACTCCGCTTATTGCTTCGCCCCCTACGACGGTAACAACCGGCTCCGGTGTTGGGCACCTACGCCGGGAACGAGTTAGACCAACGGAGGCTTTAGAAGCCTCCTTAGAGAAACAACCAAGCACAGAAACAATCACGACCGGGGCTGTTCGCCCCTTTTCAAGGCCCCTAAAGGGCCTCTTATCGTGACCGGGCGGCAATAAGCCGCCCTTTGGTTTCTTCACTCCTCCTAAGAAGGGAGGCCGTAAGCCTCCCGTTAAAAGGAATACTTGCACGGGGTGAGCCTCCATAGGGGGTTCAAAATGCAAAATGCAACCCTGTGACCTGCGGATATGTAAAAAAGTTGCACACGAGTTTGTACATTAAAAATGCAACTCTACACCGCCTCCCAGCTGCCTGTCTCCTCGTTCCACGCAAGCGACTCCGACCGATTCAAGATGTTTCTAATGGAGTCGGCTTTACGTTCGATACCGTGAACGCTCAATAACTGTTCTGTCACCCGACGAGCCGCCTCGGACTTGTTCAATCCCCGGGGTGCCTTCGTTGCAAGGTCACGTACTAGGGCATTTAAGTCTTTGGCCTGTTCACTGCGTTGGCGCTTCTTCGTGGACTCCTTCGGAACTTCGGAATCAACAACCAAGAAGCCGTGTTTATCCTTCACACAGTGAATCGGTTCAACCTCTGCATTATTGGCCTGGAACTCAAGAACTCGCTTAGGAGACTGCACGAGACCGCCCGGCGCGTTTAAAAACACTCTGGCCCGTGCGAACTGAGTTGCAGCCGCGTTCCCCGCCGGTCGCTTAATCTGCTTGCCTTCTTGCCTGGAATCTGTAGAGTGGCCCACCAACACCGTTGGGGCGTTAAACCTTGCTAGGTGCTCGTACAACCTTACCCAGCCTTCTCGGTAGTTGATTTCGCCCTCTACTAGGGCTGTGGCGTGGTCTACGACGACGAGACCGAAGCCGATCGTGTTTGCGTCCCCGGCTATGTCCTCCCAAGGCACCTCGGAGGTCGCTGTATCTAGTTTGCGGATATAGACCCGCTCCGGGTCTGTCCCCAGTGCGTCTAATCGCATCTTGTATTCCAGGTCGCTGCCTGCGTCGGTGGTGAGAATTAGAACGCTGTCTACTTTTTCGTAGGTGCGTAAGTTTAATAAGTCGGTGCCTTGTAAGGCTGCGTTAATGACTTGGGAAACGAAGAAGGACTTTCCCATCTTGGACATGCCGTAAACGTACGTGGTGCCCTGCTTGGCTAATGCCCCTTCGATAATCCAAAAGTCTTTGTGAGATACCTCTTGCATATCTCCGAGCCGCACGGCCCCCAGATTGTGAAGTGCTAGTGAGCGCTCTCCCAGGTCCGTCAGGTTGCCGTCGTTGTCGATGTAGTTGGTGATTGTTTTTCCTTTGGTAAGCCGGGGACTTGCAGCGATGCCCGCTGTAGTTTCCCCGGTGGTGGTGGTGTGACCGCTGTCCGGTCTAGCTCAGGATTGCCTTGGCCTCTTCTAGGCTCATCTCCCGTGGCGGCTGATCGCACCCGTTAGGCTCCCAGGTGACTAACTGTCCAGGGACATCGGGATTGCCGTTAGCGTCGGCTTGTGCAAAGCCGTCTACACAGCCCAGGTAACACGTTGTAGCTTGCAGGTGCTCCGGTGCTTTTAACACTGCGATATGCGCCGGTTGGTCTGCCTTCCATGTATTAAACACTGCACTACAGGGCACAAGGTTGCCCACCCGGTGCATCGACCCCTTTTTACTCAGCGGAACGATGTGCTCTAGGTGCCTGTAGGTCGCCCTGTTGCTGCTGTCCTGGGTCTGGAGAGTCACCCCGGTGTAGTAGCAATTCTCCGGGTCGTGGTTGCGTTGGTTCCGGAGGTGCTTTACTAGCTGTGGCTCGGTGACCCTCCACGCTTTACGCCCCATCGCCTTAGCCCGAGTGAACCCGTTTTCTAACGAGTACCCGAAGCCGTACCCGGACTTAGCCCGCTGCTTCGCTGCTGCGTTGGTGCACCGCTTACAACGGGACATAAACCCGCCTAAGCCCTTCTTGTCCTTCGTGAAGTTGTCTCCACAAAGCGCCAGAACATCGTTGCAAGCGTTGCAGACCCTTTTTCCCTGGAGTGCGTAGAACTCCTGTAGTTGCTTGACTTCTTTCTTAAGTCCCGTCATAATGTCCTTACTGCCTGTTGTGAGGCGATTGGCGCGGTGGCTAGACCGCGTATATTTCCGCATTACTTTGGTGTGCCTTTTTCTATAAATCCATACAATCCTCCCTTGGTTATCTACGTCACCGGGCGCGGTGGCTACACTGTTCAGTTCTTCAAACAACGATACCGAGATACAAAAATCCCAGCCCTACCATCTTACCGTAGGGCGTTTTGTCGTGTCAAAATATAAACCGGGGATTGTGAGGAACGTCACGTTCTATCGACCCTGCAACCCGTACACGGGAGGACACCCGCTATCACGTACGGTGCCCATGCACGGGGCGGGGATAACCCCCGTGGGCCACTACGACACCCGCCTTCTTCGACTCCGGTGGATTGTCCAGCCTCACTACACAACACACGCCGCCATGCTCGCCCCCCGCTGTATACAGACCCTAGGCGCGCGCCACACCCTTGCGTGTAGTCCTGCCTACCTCTAAGCCCCTAGACCTGCCCGGCGCGCCGGGCCTGCCTGCCCAGCTACCTCCTAACGCCCGGACACCCTACAGCGGGGCGTGCCACCTCTAGACCCCCGGCATACCCGGGGGCTGCCCCGGAGACTGCCTGCACACCCTCCGGGTGCCCCGTACTAGGTAGCCACCAAAGACTCCTCACTGTGTCCAAGTAGGGCACACCCATCTGTACGCGCTGACCTGCGGCGTTGTGGGTTGTGCCGAGCGTGCTGCCGGAGTCCCTTTCAGTGTCCCTGGGGTAGGAGCGGCCGCATGAAGGTGCGCTCGTACCGCAGGACGCACTCGGACTCGTCTCGAATCCGGTCAGCGGCGATGAAGTCCGAGTGGGTGCCGAACAAGGTGCGGTACTGCTCGTAGGCAGCCAGGCTGGGGAAGCTGAACAGGGATTCCGCACGGTCACTCACACCTTCCGCGGGTAGGTAGTACCCGTGGTGGGTGCCGCCGTGTTCGTCGACATGCCGCATCCAAGCGCGGGCGAACTGTTCAAAGGCTGCGATCTGGTCGGGGTCGATGGTGTAGTGGACGACACAGGTGATCACATCCACAACGCTAGGCCCACAGGCGCTCATTGGGGAGCCTTTGTCTGTGCGCCTCGTGGTGCAGCACACCAATCTGCCTGGTTTACCTGCGGAAATGCGTCAGTTCGCCAAGTTGGCGCCGAGTTCAACGGTGAGAACTCCGACGGCGATGAGGAGGATGCCGAGGGCCATGGTTCGGGTGAGGGGTTCGTGGAAGATGACCCGGGCGAGGATCGCGGTGAGAGCTACGCCGGATGCTGCCCAGATGCCGTAGGCGACGCCAAGGGCCATGCCGTCAGCCAAGGCGAGACTTAAGGCGACGAACGCCACGAGATACCCCGCGATGACGCCGATGAACCATTTCTTCACCCGGCCACCGTCGGAGGCTCGTAGCGACATGGTCGCGACGACTTCGGACAAGATGGCGCCTGCGAGGAAGATCCATCTCATGAGTTGACTCCTGCTTCCTGGGCTGCGGTTTGCTGAGCTTTCTGGGAGCCGAGTTCGACGGTGAGGACACCGCTGATGATCGCAACCATTCCAAGACCCATCACAGCGGTCAGAGGTTCACCGAAAATCGCGGCGGATAGCACGGCGGCGAGCACGACCCCGCTGGCTCCCCAGATGCCATAGGCGACGCCGATCTGCATTCCTTCGCGCAGGCAGAAGGTGAGGAAGACGAAAGTGCCGATGTATCCGGCAGCAACCACGATGTACCAGGATGGGTGATTGAGCGCCGCCTTGAGAGACAGCGTCGCCGCCACTTCGGTAGTGATGGCACCAGCGAGCAGGAACCACTGCTTCATGGGGTTGTTCCTTCGATCAGGGAGCGAATGCTGGAGACGACGGCTTCGAGATCCGCGCCGTGGAGGGTGGACACACCTGTGGCCTGGGCGCCCCAGAGTCCGTCGGCGGCGAGTCGGGCGGTGGTCAGCCTGGCTCGGGTGGCGGCGTCGAGATCGTCCGGGAGTTCGAGCCAGCGGCCCATCCGCGTAGTCCACGGTTCGGTGAGTTCGGGCCGATACGTCGCTTGGCCCCAGATGATGAACTCGGCGCGCTTGGCGGCCCCGTGGGCGGCGACGTGAACGTAGCTCAGGAGCCGCTCGGTGGCGTTGGCGTTCTCGAGGGGCTTGCCAAGGGTGGCAGTCATGTCGTTCTCGACGTTGGCCGCAGCGTGGTCGACGATCGCGGCGAGCAGTACGTCGCGGTTGCGGAAGTGATATAGCAATCCCGGTTTGGTGAGCCCGGCCTCGTGGGTCACTGCGTCAAGGGTAATGTCGCCACCCTCCGCTGCGTTCATGACGCGGAGGGCAGCTTCCAGGATCTCGGAGCGCTGACTGGTTCGCATATAGCTAACTTTACCATTTGGTAGGTGAAGCCTTCAACTGCGGGCGCTGGTAGGGGCACCTGGGGTACACCCTAGTTGGACAGGCAGACCTCCACCTAAACCCCGTCTAAATAGGGTGGGGTTGTGTATTTATTGACACACGTCCAGGAATGCCTTAGAGTCTATTTTGACACCACGGCATGGCAGACAAAGGGAGTAGGACACAATGACCAGCAAGGCGCTGCGTATCGGGTACAAGCGAGTTAGCACCGTAGACCAGAACACCGATAGGCAACTAGAGGGCGTGGAACTCGACCGCGTTTTTGAGGACAAGGCCAGCGGTAAGGACACCAACAGGCCAGAGCTTCAGGCCGCGATGGGCTTTTGCAGAGAAGGCGACACGCTTGTTGTTCACTCTATGGATCGTCTAGCCCGTAATCTTGAGGATCTTCGGCGCACCGTCAGGGAGCTCACCAGCAACGGCATTCGAGTTGAGTTTGTCAAAGAAGCTCTAACCTTCACCGGAGAAGATTCCCCAATGAACAACCTACTTCTTTCCATGCTTGGCGCTGTGGCAGAGTTTGAACGCTCCATGATTCTTGAGCGCCAGCGGGAAGGAATTGCGATCGCCAAGGCTAAAGGCAAGTACAAGGGACGCAAGAAGGCCCTTGATTCCGAACGGGTTGCAGAGCTCAAGAAGCTCAAGGCAGAGGGCGTATCAGTCACCAAACTAGCTAACGACTTCGGCATTAGCCGCCAATCGGTCTACAACTATCTAGGCTAGACTCGTTCACCGTTGTTACCCGTTGTGACCTGCCCAAACGGTCGGTGACCGAATTAGTATTTCGGTCATCTTCGTGAAGCCTTTTGGCAACCATGTGTGGGGCTTCCATCTCCAGAACGTCGCATACGTCCTTGAGAACGAACCAAGGCTCTCCGTCTTCTAGTACGACACGGAAGTTACACCCTGCTATGCTTCATGACCTGGTAAAACGGCCGGTGACCGCTGTAGTACAGTGGTCATCTCTGCCCCGTTCCCAGCGTAATCACGACAACCAGGCAATAACTTCTTTGCCCGAAGGGTAGTCAGGCGAATCGACAACCGCCTCGAACTTCAGGGCCGCCCCGGTGTGTTGCACAACCTCTTGCACCACGGACATGCCTACCGCCTTCGGGCTTGCTTCAGCGTCACAGGACACGAACAGAACACCGTCATGAATGCGGGCGTGTACGGTGCTTGCAACCTCGATAATGAGACCGTCTTCCACGTCTCCCAGGGTGATGTTGTCATGCTTCATCATGTCCCGGATTGCGATCTTCATTGACTCTACCTCTCTGTAATTGGGCACAAATTGGGCACACGGCTGTGTGCTACTGTTTTCCCTAGAACGGAGAACTCGCTAAAAACGCTTTTACCTGCGCTGATGCGCGTCTGATAGTGGCTTAAAACCTCTCGGGGTTCGAGTCCCTGATGGCGCACAATACAGACCGGGAAGGTAGAAATACCCTCCCGGTCTTTTTGTTGCATAACAAGCGTAGGCGCCAACTTGCAACCCTCGCTCGCACCCCACGCGTGACTCAAACAAGGGTTAGATACGCAAAAGCGCACGACCCCAGGCAACCACCCGAAGCGCGTGCGCTAATTACCGAAAAACTATTTAGCAGCAGTCTCAATCATCTCGCGAATGCGGTCAATTTCCTTGCTGCGATTGCGGTTGCGACGAATGCCCATTGCGATGCCACCAACAACAAGTGCGGCAACGACGCCCAGTGCTGCCTGCACCTTCGGCTCATTCAGAGCATCGAAAACACGGGTCTTTGCGTCATCCGCAACGTTCTTCGGATTCGTTCGCACGGTTAGCTCATCCAGAGTACGGGCGAGCTGGTTACGGTTACGCTCAATATCGCGCTGGATATCTTCAATGCTGCGAGCCACGTAAACTCCCTAAAAAGTTGAATATCTAAAGTGATTGTTCGCCTAAAAGACTAACACTTCCACTACAGCAACGTGGGCGAGCACGGGGAAAAACTCAACGCATTGCTTCAGAGTCGACACGCACCGCTCCAGAGTCGATACGATGAAGCCATGACTACTTCTTCCTCCAGCGACAAAGAATACGGCCAGAACAACATCCGTCTGGAAGCTGGCGACCCTGCCCCAGCGTTTACTCTTCTCAACGACGCCGAAGAGCAGGTTTCTCTGTCGGACTACGCGGGCAAGCCCGTGCTGATTTACTTCTACCCGCGGGCCAACACCCCAGGTTGCACCACTGAGGCATGCGACTTCCGCGATGAATCCGCTGCCCTGAACGATGCCGGCATTCCTGTCGTAGGTATTTCTCCGGACAAGCCGGCGAAACTCGCAAAGTTCCGCGAGGACCACGGCTTAAACTTCACCCTTCTGTCCGATCCGGACAAGGAAACCATGACCGCATTCGGCGCTTTCGGCGAGAAGAAGAACTACGGCAAGATTGTCCAGGGCGTCATCCGCTCGACTTTCCTGGTTAATGCCGAAGGAGAAATTGAAAAGGCCTGGTACAACGTTCGCGCCAAGGGGCACGTCCAGCGCGTACTGCGTGACTTGGGCGTGGAATCACAGGCTTCCGAAAGCTAACTAGCCGCAAGGCCTACTTTGACCCTGGCCCCAAACTCTCCTCCCACATCATCCCGATTAGACGGTTTCGTAGTAGTGACTCAATCCCAGGACGCACCGAATATTCTTCGTCCCCGTCGCACTCCGGCTCAGCAACGCAGCCGAGAGCGGTACGCACGCATGCTCAGCTCGGCACGCACAGTGCTCATCGAGCACGGGTTTGAGTCTTTCACTTTCGACGAAGTCGCTCGCATCGCAGATATCCCCATTGGCACGCTCTACCAATTCTTCGCAAACAAGTATGTGATGATCTGCGAGCTCGACCGTCAGGACACCGAGGCCGTCATCGAGGAAGTCTCACGCTTCGGCGAAACAGTCCCCACCTTGAAATGGCCGGAGTTTCTCTCGGAGTTCATCGATCACCTGGCAAAACTCTGGCGCGAGGACGTTTCCAGAAGAGCCGTATGGCTGGCTGTTCAATCAACGCCCGCCACACGCGCAACCGCAGAAGATACGAAGTCACGCCTGGTCACCGAGATTTCAAAGGTGCTGCGCCCGCTGGTGCCGTCGTCAAGCGATGCGGAACTGAACTTCATCTCCGACCTCATGATTAACGCCACGTACGCCCTGCTGAATTATGCGGTGGACCATCCGGGAAGCGATGCTGAGCGGGAAGCTCATTACGAGCTGACGGTGCAGGAAATCAAACGCATGACAATCTCTTATCTCATGAGCGTCGCGGAGGCCGCAGACTAGAGAGCACCCCTCGCCCACCTCGGCAGGGGCATTTATTGCCCTTATCAATACACGGAGGGTAGGCTTGCCTTAGTTTACGCTTTACTCTGGTCAGCGCGGTGGGGTTCCCTGTTTTTCGCCGCGCCTGCGCCGGAACTCCCAAACAGAATCAGAGGTTCACATGTCCACGACGCAGGGCGCTTTCCGACGGAGCCTGCTTCCCCGCTCTATTGTTTTAGCTTCGGCAATCGTAGTGAGTACGGGATTTTTACCCGCAGTCCCCGCATCGGCACAGTCACTGCCATCGATTGGACAGCTCGGCGGTTCGCTCCCCGGCATCGGCGACCTTCTCGGCGGCAGCACCGATCAGTCTGAGCGCCAGCTCTCCGTGACCCCTGCCACCGATCTGTCCGACGGCGCCACCGTGACCATCAAGGGAGTCGGCTACCCCGCTAACGCAAATATTTACCTGGCCCAGACAATCGAGAAGCCAAAGTCGGGCTACCCTTCGACCTACGGCGAAGCGGCCAAGGTCACGGTTGGCGCGGACGGAAGTTTTACGCAGGAGATGAAGGTCGCGACCAGCTTTGGCGATGTCGACTGCACCTCTACCCAGTGCTACGTAGCCTCCTTTACTGCGTTCCCTAATCTTTCTGACCGCAGCAATGACCAGTGGGTCCCCATCACCTTCAAGGCGGGTGCTACTTCCCAGGCTGCTCAATCGCAGGGTTCCACCGGCGCGGCGCCGAGCGGTGGCCAGAGCGCTGGTTCGGGCTCCCAGTCACAGTCGGGCTCGCAGTCACCGTCGCAGTCACGGGGTAACGCATCGGTGAGCCTGTCCAAGACCTCAGACTTGAACCCGAGCGGCGACACCATTCGAGTCGAAGGCAAGGGTTTCAAGACCTCTGGACCGGGCATCTACGTCGGTATCGCGCAAAATGACCAGATGGATGTGACCAACGCCGATTCCTTCGGCCCGGATACCAAGTTTGTGTCTACCTCTCGCGGCAACCTGAAGTCCGACGGCAGCTTCAGCGTGGATCTTCCGGTCAGCGCGAAGTTCGGCACGGCAGACTGCATGCAGAACGCTTGCTCGGTCTACACCATTGCTGCTCACGGTTCTTCTGACCGCAGCCAGGACACGGCGACCGCGGTATCGTTTGCCGGCGGAGCTGCCAAGCAGGACGCTACCCTGCCCTCCGGCGGTGGCTCCTCACAGTCCGCAGGCAGCGCAAGCTCCGGCACCAGTGGCAGCACAGGGTCTAGTGGAACGAGTAGCACCAGCGCCTCCAGCGGCTCCAGCAGCTCCAACGGCAGCAGCTCCTCGACCGGCACCCCGTCGGTAAGCCTGTCCACCACGGAACTGAATCCATCGGGCAGCACCCCAATTACCGTCTCCGGCACCGGATTCAAGACCAGTGGCAACGGCATCTACGTCGCAGTGGCTGAGAAGAACAAGTTCTCCACCACCAACGCTGATGCTTTCTCCGCCGCTGAGTTTGTCCGCACCTCCCAGATGTCCTCCGACGGCAGCTTCTCCACAACGCTCAATGTCGAGGCCGTCACATCGGCCGCCAACTGCGTCGAAAATGACTGCGCACTCTACACCTTTGCTGCTCACGGTTCCTCCGACCGCAGCCAGGACACGGCCACGGACCTCAGCGTCGGCGGCTCCGCCAAGGAACGCGAAGAAGCTGTGAAGACCGGTGCCTCCAAGACCGGAGAGTCCAAGGCCAGCGGCTCATCCAAGGCATCTGGCAAGGCTTCCGCAAAGTCCAACGCTTCCGGCAATGGCCTCGACGAAGTTGATGTGCAGACTCAGCAGGCCGCGACCAACTCCCCGCTCCAAACCGCCGCAGTCGCCGGAACCGGCGCAATCCTGGGCGCGCTAATCTTCGGTGCCGGCATCTTGGTCGGTCGCCGTCAGAAGTCCGTCGATTAGCACGGCGCCGGGCTAGTCCAAGCGTACGACGGCGATTGCGTAGTCGCCGTCGTGCGAGATGCTTAACGACGGCCCCAGCTGCCACTCCTGATCGTGGAAATGGCGGCTCACAGCCCCGTGGAGACTGATGCTCACGCGACCGTAGGCATCCGGCTGCACCTCTATTTCCCGCCAGTCCAGCTGATCGCGCGCAATCGGCGGTTGGCTGCCGAAGAGAGTCTGCGACCAGGCCTTGATGAAGGCTTCCTTCGCAGCCCAGCGGCCCGCTAAGTGACGCGCCAGAGCGCCGCCGACTGCTCCGCGGCGCCTAGCTACCAGTAGCTCCGCAGGTGTGAAAACAGCCTGCGCGAACTGACTTCCTGGCATATTCAGCTGCTCTTCGAAGCCCGGAATATAGACGAGGTCTACGCCAATCATGGCTGGAGGACACCATCGATCAGACGGGCGCCGTCGGAAAGCAGAACTGCCTTTTCCAATGCAGCGGGTGAACCGAACCGACCACCGTCCGCCAGGTTTCGCTCGCGTGGACGCTCGTAGAGAGCTTCCCCACCGTAAATAGCCTCATCAATGCGACGCAGACCAGCCGCTTCGCGGTTGTGCGCCGCGGACCGCCAACGCT
This sequence comes from Corynebacterium sp. HMSC073B01, assembly GCF_001838255.1. Lineage (NCBI taxonomy): Bacteria > Bacillati > Actinomycetota > Actinomycetes > Mycobacteriales > Corynebacteriaceae > Corynebacterium > Corynebacterium sp. HMSC073B01. Next base: position 17,852 of record NZ_KV836150.1, read on the forward strand.
CCGCAGCCTCAGCGCCATCGTGCTGCACTATCGCTTGGTAGAAAGCTTCCGGATGGACGACTGCCACCAGTGCCGAGACATGTCCGAACCCGAGCGAGGTAACAAAGCCAGCCTTCAGCGGCAACGTATTGCCGAAATTGACTGCCTTCGTTGGCCATACCAGACGCGAATGCGCAGCCAATGCGGGATCGACGCAGTCCAGCGATCGATTACCTGGCACAATGCCGCTGCGCAATACCTGGGTCAGACCAATGATCTGGAACGCTGCAGCACCACCCTTAGCGTGTCCCGTCAGCGATTTCTGAGAGACCACCAACAGCGGGTTAGAGCGCTCGCGACCGAGTTCATCTGCAATGCGTTCATGCAGTTCGGACTCATTTGGGTCGTTGGCATTGGTCGAGGTGTCGTGCTTGGACAACACCGCGACCTGATCCGCAGTGACATCGAGTACTGCAAGTGCGCGAGCCAATCGAGACTTCTCGCCGCCCTGAGCGGCCGCTAGCGCACCCAAACCCGGCGCCGGAATGGACGTGTGCGCGCCGTCGGCGAAGGACTGGGCGTATGCGACGACACCGAGCACGGGGAGCCCCATGTCACGAGCGATGTCTCCGCGAGCCAACAGCACCGTGCCACCGCCTTGCGATTCCACAAAGCCTCCGCGTCGACGATCGTTCGGCCTGGAGAAGTACTCATGGTCGATGCCTTTGTCTTCCATGGTGGCGGAGTCAGCTGTGGCGGCCATGTCGCCGAAACCTGTAATTCCCTCTGTGGATAGGTCATCGAAGCCACCTGCGACAACGAAATCTGCCTTACCCAGGGCAATCTTGTCGACGCCCTCCTCCACCGACACCGCTGCCGTCGCACAGGCTGCGACAGGGTGAATCATCTGCCCGTAGCCACCGACATAAGACTGCATAACGTGGGCGGCAATAACATTTGGCAATGCCTCCTGCAGGACGTCATTGGCTCGCGGTTGCCCCAGCAGGCCGTCGATGTAGAGACTGCGCAGCGACTCCATCGCACCAATACCTGTGCCCTGGGTCGACGACACTCGCGCCGGGTTGACCGCTTCCAGCAGTTGCGCTGGGCTGAAGCCCGATGACAAGAAGGCATCGACAGTACAGACAATGTTCCACAAGCTCACGCGGTCCAGATTGTCCATCATGTCTGCCGGAATACCGTATCGTGCCGGGTCAAAGCCCTGCGGAATTTGACCGCCAACATAGCGGCTCATCGCCATTCGGCGCGGAACCTGCACTGGTGTGCCAGCGGCTCGTGTCACAAGCCACTGCCCTGTCTCGGCATCGAAGCTCGCAGTGGTGTTGTCCGGGTTGGAACTGACAAAAGTCTCCGCTGCCGCGCGGTCACGCACAGCAAAGCTCAACGCACGATCCAGGTAGACCGTGGTCAGCTCAGTCATCGTATTATCAACCAAATCGCCATCATCGGCGTAACGACGCACACCAACTCGCGCCAGCACTTCATCGCGGTAACGCGAAGCAATGTCGCTTTCTGCCAACGGTTGCCCGTCGGCGTCGCGCCAGCCACCCTCATAGGAAATCAACCCCATTGACCAGGCTAATTCCACAATTCCTGCTGCAGAAATATCATCGACTTCAGCCTCAAAGCGCGTCCGGGAAGAACCGTACGGCCCAAGCTCACCGGCGCCCACGATGACCACCATGTCCTCCAGAGCCGCTGCGATGTCACCAAAGGTCGGTGTTGTCTGCGCAATTGGTCGGCGAGGGCTTGGCAGGCCGCTCAAAACACGGCTTGACGACGGCTCCTGCGAGCTCGCCCCGCTAGAGATCTCAGAGTTTTGAGCTGCTGGGGCAGCCGCCTGTGCAGCCTCCTGCGCCATTTGCGCAATGTTGAGGTCGACGTCACCCAATCCGCCGGTGAGATCGGCCTGAATCGGGCGGGTTTGTGCCTTCTTCCGAGCCTCCGAGCTCGCGAGCTCAATGAGTTCAGCTGCCATTTCTTCGGTGGAGAAGGTGCGTACTCCCTTTGCTTCCACTGCAGCAACCAATGGGTCGTTTCCACCCATCAGGTTGGTGCCTCGAACCCAACCAATCTGTGCATGAGCCAGAGTGGTGCGGGTGCGCCAAGCGTCCTCCACATTCCAGCGCGCCACCACTGCATCGAGTGCGGCCTTGGCTTCACCATAGGCACCATCACCGCCGAAGCGACCACGGTTCGGTGAACCCGGCAGCACCACATGCAAACGATGGTCCAGATTATTGTCCCCGCCAAGTGCTGACATCCCTGCGATGAGTCGTTCCACCGACCACAGAAGCAGACGCATTTGGGTCTCGGACGCAGGACCGGCGTCGGCAAGCGAACCCGAAACCGTAGGCGCCGCGAACGGGAATAGCAACGTCGGTGACAGTGCAGGCTTGGTCACAACCACTTCCGCACCAATCGTCGTAGTCTGCTCGGTTCCGATCCAGTCGATAAGGGAATCCAGGTCCTGGAAGCTGGACAGGTTCGCCGGTACCACCCACAGCTTCGCCTCGCCCTGCGCATGCATGCGGTAGAGCTGCTTGTAGAAGCTCAGGCGCTCATGTCCCAGGCGTGAGGTAGTGACAACAACGGTTGCTCCCTGAGACAGCAACTGTGCAGTCACAGCGGAGCCAATCGAATTTGGCGATGCACCGGTAACAACTGCGATGTCGGCATTCATCGATAGTTCGTCCACATTCGTGATGGACTCATCCGCCAGCTGTCGGTAGATACTCGCCAACTGTGTTCGCCCTGCCGCGTCTGCCTTGGCAGCCCACCACTGTGCCTGCTCGACTGCGGTTTCGTGGATACTGCCCGGCGCGGTGTCAGCCACGTCTTCATCAGCGGCTGCCCAGAGGCGTGCTAGGTCATCGCGGGAGGTGGCCCAGCGGTCGTCGAGCAGCACTGCCTTGGTGGGCGTAAACGTCGGGGTGACCAGCTTCGGCCAGTCCGCACCGAGTTCAGCAGTGACGAGATTTACCAGGTTGCTGTCGGCGTCTTCGGCATCGAAGTCAATGGCACCGGTAATCTCGTGGCCGAGTTGCTCCAGAATCGTGCGTGCAGCGGTGGCAAGAATTCCTCGTTGACCAGTCAGTTTATCTGCAAACTCAGTGAGTGCAGCCGAGTCGACCATCCCAGCACTACTGTCGCTTGCCGACGGCTTAGCGACAGATACACCTCGCTGCGAGGCGACCGCGAGGATTGCTTCATCGATCAGCTGGTTGAGTTCAGCAGTACTGGTTGGGGCGGCCGGTGCCAGATGCGCAAGATCACCGCCGCGCAGGGATGCGCCCTCGCGAGTACCGAGCATGATCTCGGCGCTAACTGCGGTTGCCCACCCCTTGCCGAGCTGCCATTCATCGACCACATAGTCATCGATGTAATTCGCGCCTGCACCGGCAGGACCGGTAATCCGGCGAATACCGTCGGCAATGGCTTCGGAGAGAATCGGACCGAATGCCGAATACCCACTGGCCAAGCTATCAATCTTGTCCTTTAGATCAGCCAGTTCCGCATCTGCGGCCCCTTCGATTGAACCGAGGTCGAATTCCACTCCGAGATCGAGCAGCAGTTGATTGCGTCGAGATGAGACTCCATCGACCAGAGTCTCAATGGAGTCGGCGGCGCCGAGCTGGTCGGGGCGCACCTTCGTCCATTGGCAAATAAGAACTTCCAGCGCTTCTGCCGGGCTGACTGCGATATCAGCAACTTCGGCAGCCGGAGTGGCAGCACTCGTGATCGTGGTTGCCTGTTCGGTCGCCGCGGATTGGTCTGCGGATACCGCCGGCGCCGCTGATCCTGCTTCTCCCGATGCTCCTGCTGCTCCAGATAGGGTCTGCGCCGCGTCCTGCTCTGGTGTCACCTCCGACTCGGGCTCAGTCTTTTCCGGCTGAATTTGGTCGCGCATAAACGCTGCATCAGCATCACGCTCGAGATTGAGCACTCGAATGTCACGGCTTCGGTGGCGGGGCAACTGGCAGGTACGGGCAGCCAGGTTTGCCAGTGTGGGCGCTGTACCTACACCGACTTCAATAATGCGGCTGACACCGAGATCCTCAAGCAACAGATCCTGAGTTTCGACCCACCTCACCGGTGAGCAGAATTGCCAGGCCAGCAACTCGACCAGCAACATGCGGGCCAGGCGCGCCGGGTTTTCAGCAGCAGTATCAAAGTCGGCAAGGATGTTTTCCAGAATGTCTGAGTCGACGACTGCAGCCATCTGGCGGACGAACTTCTCGGTCAGCTCAAAAGAGGTCGCGGTGAGATTCGGGATATAGCGTCCCACCAGGCGTTCTGGAGCGATTTCCGCTGGCAGCAGCCGCTCCAGGTGTTTACGGAAGGAATCCACACCGTCGCGTAGGACACTGGAGTGGAATGGCACATCAATACCTGGGATACGCACGTATCCCTTGCCGTCCGAGCTGCGGCGCTCGCACTGTTCAGCCAGTGCCGCAAGGCCCGCGACGGTGCCGGCGACGGCGTACTGCTTGCCTGCCAGGTTGAGATTTACGACTTCGAGGAACTCACCGGTTTCCTGCGACAACCGATTAACAAACTCAGTGACCTCGTCCTCGCGTACGCCGATCTTGTCCGGACGCAGGGCGCACAAACCATAGTTGGACCTCCCCTGCTCATCACGTTCGACCAGTTCATGCATGGTCAAACCGCGGCGGTAGACAACCTCCAACACGGCATCTGCGTCAAGCGCACCAGCGAAAGCCGCCAGCGCGTTGTACTCACCGACAGAGTGTCCCGCAAAGTGAGCTGTTTCATCCAGCAGCCCTGCTTCACGGAGCTCCGCAACCTGCGCCAGCCCCAACGTCGCCATCGCAACCTGGGTGAACTGAGTCAGATTCAGGACACCTTCTGGGTGGAAATAGCGCACACCATCCACAACCACCTCTACCGGGTTGTCCCGAACAATAGCCAGTACGGAAAAGCCAAGCTTCTCTCGGGTCATCGCATCCGCCTGGTCCCACACGCGGCGGGCCGCTACGCTGCGAGTCCGGGCAGACAGCCCCATCCCCTGTGATTGAATCCCCTGGCCAGGGAAGACATATGCAGTCGTCGGTGCGGCAATTACAGCAGTGGCAGTCAGTACCAGCTCGCCCTCTACTGTGGCCGTGACTTCACGGACTTCACCGGCGCCTGGACGGTCATCAAAACCACGGCGTTCGACAGAGAATTTCACTTCCTGACCAGGTAGAACCGGACTCAGCATAGTCGCAGTGAACTCAATCACCCGATTGCCAATGCCGGCATCCGACGTGGCAACAGCCGCATGCTCGGCCATCGCCGACAGCCACATTCCATGGACAATAACCCCTGGTAGACCAGCTAGCGCTGCTGCCCGGGAATCGACGTGGATAGGATTGCGATCGCCCGTGACACAGCTAAATGGCTCCATCGCCTTAGGCGCTTCCACGGTCAAGGCACCGCGGAAACTCCGTGGCGTATCCGTGACCGTTGGAAATGGCACAGTATTGGTCCGCGCTGTCTCGCCGCCGTTTCGGCCACGAATGGCAAAGCGTTCACTCAAGGTGGCGAGCAGCGTATCGCCATCACGAACCTCCGCGCGCACCACAACTAGTCGCCCTAAGTCCGTATCAACGGCCTCGTCGACACGCGCACTAATCCGCAACGTTGTGGTTTCCTGCGGCAGAGCTCCAATCATACGAATGTGATGCTCAAGGTGAACAAGCGCGAGCATGCCCTCAACAACATCAATGCCGGTCTCAGTACGCGCCTGCGCGACTGCCGCAAAAATCGCTGGCCAAGCATGCCCGACCAACGCGTCCGGCACCGTCGCCTGTGACTCATCGCCGGCAGCTGCAATAGTGACCGCATCGTAGTCAGCCATCGCCATCGGATCCCACACGGATTCCCACTCCGCGACCCCATCGACGATGTTTGCAAGCTCACCGCCAGCCGCGATTCGCGTCAGCTCCCGCATCGCGGCTGCCGCATCCTCATGCTTGACGACGGGCACTGCGCCCACCGCTGCACTCTGGCACAGGCGAATTCGCAGTTGCGTATTCTCCCCCGCAGCATCGGGCAGCGGAACGGTCAGCTGTGCCCAGACGAGCTCCTCCCCGCCCTCATCATTGCTGCCATCAGCTCCAATGGTCTCCAAAATGGCACCAGTACCTGGGTGCTCCAGGCGTTGTGAACGAGAGACATCACTTGCGTCAGATACACATACCCACTCATGTTCCGCGCCAAGTGCCAGCGCCGGATTCGGCTGCTGTCGACCAGCCCACCAAATCACAGGTGCTGCGAGCATCCGGCTGAGGGCGTCAACAGGTGCCTCCGGCAGGTAGCCGGTATCCGTCAATGCCTGTGCAGTAGCTTTTTCAAACCGACCCAGAATTTCCGCTACTGGCTCATTCGCGCGGGTAATGCCCGAAACAGCCTGCGGCCCTGGGATGATGCAGACTTGATCCGCATCGTAGCGAGAGTCATGCGCCTGCCATAGGGAGTCCGATCGCCACCAGCGACGAACCTCATCATCGATAACCGGAACGAATGGCACAGGTTTGCCAGGTGTGCGGCAGAGCTCAGAGATAAAGAAGGTGACATCTGCTGGGTGGAGCTGGGTATCCAGATCCAGCAGGCCGGACAGTCGCGAGATTTCGTTCTGCGGCTGGGTGTGCAAGCTGTCGCCGTCGGCAAGCGCGTCAAACGTGCCCGCGTCGACTGCATTCAGTCGTGCCTCTACGCGGTCGACGAGTGCGACGAAGCGCGTCGACCACGTTGGATCGAGGAACGTCCCTTCGGGCGCACACAGTTCGAGATAGCGGTTCAGCACCTCGGCATACGTCATGGTGCTGACATCTCCGAAGTACGGCTTCGCGGTGGCGTTAATCGCCTCGATGATCTCTGCGCGTCGTTCAGTCACCTTAGTGAGGTCACCTGCGACTTCGTCAAGCAATCTGCCTGCGCGTGCTGCGGCGTTATCAATTTCGTGGATATCAGCACCCAACTGGCTGCGCCCCGACGCCATGCCATCCATGGCGCTACCAGCGGGAATCCAGTTGTCAGTGCCGACGGTGTCGACCAACATTTGTTTCACGGACTCGGAGGCGGTCGACTCCTTTGCTGCCATCGCAGCTGTGCCGATGATGACAGCATCTACCGGCATCGGCGCCAATCCGCACCGTGTCGACCACGTGCCCATCAGATAATCACGGGCCTGCTCTGGCTTGCCGATACCGCCGCCAACAGCAAGCACCACATCTCGCTTGCGGATCTTTGCGTAGGTGTTAATTAGCAGGTCATCGAGATCTTCCCAGGAGTGGTGGCCACCGGCACGCCCACCTTCAACCTGCATGATGATTGGATACGGCGTGCCCTGCTGCGCCAAGGTGTCTGCAATTTCGAGCACCGACTCGATTTGAGCGATTGTGCCCGGTTTGAAGGAGATATGCGGAATCCCGCCCTCACGCAGCTGCTTTACTAGCTCAACTGCCTCGTCCACCTCGGGGATTCCCGCGGAGATGGTGACGCCATCAATCGGTCGCCCCGCTGCCACTGCGCGCGGGAGCAAACGGCGGCTTCCAATGTGCAAACCCCACAGGTACGGATCCAAAAACATGGTGTTGAACTGTGCACTGCGGCCCTCCTCGAGCAGATCGGAGAGTCGCGCCACATTAGCCTCGAAGATTTCCGGCGTGACTTGGCCGCCACCGGCCAGCTCCGCCCAGAACCCCGCATTCGCAGCAGCCGCCACAATTTCAGGGTCAACGGTTGTCGGGGTCATACCGCCGAGCAGAATTGGCGAGCGCCCGGTCAACTTGGTGAACTTCGTCTCGACACGGGGCTTGTCTCCAGTGACCAGACGCGGCGCAAACTCCAGCCACGATGTCGGGTGCTCAATGTCGCTCTCAGACAGGACGCCCCTCCCCGCAGCTGTCGCCGCAGGAATCACCGCCACGCCATAGCCTTCAGCGTTGCGTTCTGTCAGCTTGACGACGCCTGTGTTCGGCCCCAGATCCAAAATGGTGGTTGCTCCTTGGTCGATGAGCCCCCGTACCTCGGCGCTCCAGTCACTGGGGTCAACCAAGATTGCACGCGCAAGCCGGTCCGCCGTTTCCGCATCTAGCCCAATGCGCTCAGCTCGCTCCACTACCCATGCCACAGCAGGTACCAGCGCTGGGTGATGGAATGCGCCACTAACTGGCAGAACTGTACATTCGACTTTCCGACCCTTCGGCTGCTGCGTTGTGAGCTGCTCTGCCAGCTGGTCTAGTTCATCCTGCTTGCCGATAACTACGCTGGTAGTCTGCGTATTCTTCAGACCGATGACACAGCCCTGGGGGAGGAAAGGCTCCAACTCCTCGACCGTCAGGCCAGAGATACTCATCATCGGCGCGTGCCCAAATCCGGCTACTCGGCTTCCGCGCGCACACGCCACACCGATGAGGCGAGCTAGCGCCAGAAGCTCTGCTGCCTTCTCTGGGCGAGCGACAATCTCAGCGGCAAGAACACCTTGCGAATGACCGGTTACCGCTACCGCTTCGGTGATATTAATTCCCTGCTTTTCCAGCAACTCGACAATGCCCAACTGTGCCAAGACGATGCCCGGGACGCTGACCGCAGGGTTGGTTGTATCTCCGGTAAATGGCTCGTCTGTAACGAGTGAGATTGCCCAGCCAAAGGGGTCGAAACCTGCGGGAAGCTGGCCGATGAGATCGTCGTCAAGCGGTGTGAGCAGTTCCTCAGCGCGAGTGAAAACTTCCCGTAGTTTCTTTGAGTTGCCACTGGCCATGACGCTGGAGAGAGTGTCCAGCCATGGTTGCGATTGACCGGCGAAAGTGACTGCAAAAGTGCCCAGGTCTGGAGCAGTTACGACGTTGGTCTGCAAAGTGGCGAGTTTTTCGTATTTCACGTGGCTGAGGTCCTTGTCTTGTGGAGTACGAAATGAAAACATCTTTTGTTTCCAAATCCTTGCCAGGACACTATGCCATAAATCATGAGGAATCCATCATGTTTTTCTCGCGCAGTTTCGCGGCGCCATCAACGCGAAGATAATTTGCAGCCCCAAAACGAGAGGCTGAACACGGCTGCGAAATCAGCGAGTACAACGCTTCGAAAGCGCAAGAACTTCGCAGGTAGGAAACAGTGTTCCCCTGTCGAAAAGTTGCTTGCGCTTCACCACCCTGGCAGCGCCGGCGGTGGAAAATAAAACGCGGAAGACCGAGCCAATTTATGCCCAATCGGTGATGAACATCACACCCGGAATGCGTGTCAATGGGCGCCGAGAACGCTCAATCTTTCCTCGATTAATCGCCTAGCATATCCAGAATTGTGGACTCCGCTTCTTCTAAGCGCCGCTCTGACTCTTCAAGATCCTGCTGCGACTTACCATCGCGCTCGACCTTGCCGTCGAAGATTGCGCAGGGATCATCGTTGACCACAGTGTCGTCGGGAACTATGCCACGACGCGCCATGTACTCATCCAGATGCATCGAGATGCTCATGTTGCCTCCCTGCTTCCACCTTACGATTCAAGATACGATTCGATCAGCGTCATTGTATCGACAGATTCGATTGCCCTACGCAGTGGAATGAGCGAACAAAGGTTTCCCAGAATGGCACTCACGCGCGCTGTGCGACTGCCCCGTCTTGCGTTCCCGCTAAAAGAGGCAGGACTGTCGCAGGTCTACAACTGGTCTGGCGGCCAGGGTTTTCCATCGGGGAAATACCGGTCAAATTTCCAGCCCAGACGGAAGGGGAGCACGAACTTTGGCGGGCAGTTGTTGGCCTCCCACATTGTCTTGGGTTTTGCCGCGTGTTCAGCCACCTTGCGGTCGGTGTACACCCCGTGACAGATGGGGTCCCAGAAATTGCTATCGGTGATTTCAAGAGTGGGGGTACCACTAAACACTCCGTAGAGGAGCTGGTCGCGGCTTTCAACCTCGACTTCGAAGTCTTCCCAGGTGCCAATCATGTCGCCGGGTTGTGCGCGCCACCAGTTGTCAATCGCGAGGGCGGTTTCTTCAGACTCGACGAACCCGCCGAGAGGTTCAGTGTTATCTGGGTAGCGGGGATAAACGACGCAGACAACAATTTTCATAGTCATGGTTCTACACCGTGCACGGGAGATTAGCGACCTTGGAATAGCTTCGGGCGGGAAATGGGCCAGATTTTGGGCACGCGGCCTAATGAGGGCGGAAAATCTGACGGGGTGGAGAACGAAGATACCCCGTGACCTGCATAGTCACGGGGTATTTATGTGTGCGCCTGGGGAGACTTGAACTCCCACGCCCTAAGGCACTGGAACCTAAATCCAGCGCGTCTGCCAATTCCGCCACAGGCGCCCGTCGCGAATCCGTGACAGTTACGTACAGTCCCCGTAAGCATGGACTACTGATAAGCCACCTACAGGCGCAACGAACTTTCACAGCTCATTTGGACTGTACACACTTTAACGGGTTTGCCGCAGATTTCCTAATGTCCTAGCTGAATTCCTAATGTCCCATCCCCTGCCTTATCCAGCGAGCGCGCTAGCTTGGCAGGTCACGGACTAGCTATGGTGGTTATGTGTCCACTTCACAGCATCCCAATACCACTGACAAGCCAGCGAAGATTCCCACTCGTACCCGCGTGGTGCAACTAATCTTCTTGGCTCTTGCAGTCGGCGCCACTCTTGTACTCGCCTACTGGCAGCTCATCAGGTGGAACACAACCAGCTCATTCCAAAACCTGGGCTACGCACTGCAGTGGCCAGCTTTCGGCCTGTTCTTTATTTGGGCCTACCGCAAGTACATGGAGTACGAACGCGAACGCCTGAGCGGCAATAGCGAGGCCGCATTTGAGGCTAAAGACGATGTCATGACGGAAATTCCAGACGAATTCCTGCCGACCAACCCGGATGGCTCGCGAAAGGTGCAGCGTGTGGATGAGACACAATCGACGGATTCTGGCACCAACGCCTAGGCGATAACTGCTTATTCGAGAAAAGGACTTTTAGTGACCAACATCAATCCAGATCGTCAAGAGCGCGTAAGGAAGGCACTGACGTACTTCTCCGTCACCGCCTATTTCACGGGTGTGATGCTGCTCTTGCTGTGTGCCGAGATGATTTACAAGTACCTCATCCTCGACAACTCCGCCGACGCGCCGCGGTGGTTCTTCTACACCGCCCAGATTCACGGCTTCGGCTACATGGCATTCCTCATTGCCACCGTAAACCTGGGCACCAAAGCCCGCTGGGAACCAGCAAAGTGGATCATCACCGCGCTCGGTGGCGTGGTCCCGTTCCTCTCCTTCTTTGTCGAGAAGAAGCGCCGTGAGGAAGTCGAGACCGCTTTCCAGCTGAAGTAGCGGGCTCTCGGCAGCCCGAGGGCTCGCCCCAGGGCTACCCCTTAGCCTCAACCTCAGCCAGAATTTTCAGCGCCGGAGTCAAGGCACGCAGTGCACGCCCCCTGTGGCTAAAAGCGTCCTTGTCTTCGGCGCTCATTTGTGCCGCAGACAAGGCCCCCTCAGCTTCGTTGCCCTCCCCAACTGCGGGCGCGAACACCGGATCGTAGCCGAACCCATTGTCCCCAACAGGCTCGCGCAGAATGGCGCCAGGCCAGCGGCCCTCTACAACCAGCAGCAGATTACCGGCTTCATCGAGGACCGCTGGGAAACCGCCGTCGGCAAGCGCGGACGGCACCTCCTTGGCACCGGGGACGACCAACGCGCAGGCGGTACGGAAGGACGCCGTACGACGCTCATCTGGGCAGTCCCCCATCTGGGCGAGCAGCAGCTCGTAGTTAGCGACATCGTCGCCGTGAGTGCCCGACCAGCGCGCCGAGAGCACACCCGGCATGCCGTTTAGCTCATCGACGCTGAGCCCCGAATCGTCTGCCAAACACGCGTAGCCGGTGTGTTTCGCACCATCGAAAGCCTTGATGTAGGCGTTGTCCGCAAAAGTGCGACCGGTTTCGGGGCGCTCTGGGTACTCCGGGACGTCGCTAAGCGAAAGAAGTTCCACCGAATCAATACCCGCCGCACGCAGGATGCGGTCGAGCTCGACTAGTTTTTTAGAATTTCGGGTAGCGACGAGGAGCTTCACGGCAGCTCACCCGGGTACGGCGCACGCAGAACTTCCTGCTGCAGGGCAACGAGCTCACGCAGGCCCTTTTCCGCCGAGTCGAGCATGTCATTCAGCTGATCGCGGTCGAAGGTGCCTTCCTCGCCAGTGCCCTGGATTTCGACGAACTTGCCCTCTGCGGTCATCACCACGTTGAGGTCGACCTCAGCGCGAGAGTCCTCCTCGTAAGGCAGATCTAGACAGACACGGCCGTCAATAATGCCAACCGAAACAGCTGCGACTGGTGCCTTCAGCGGGGTGCCCGGAACAGCGCCCACTGCATGCAGGTAGGTCAGGGCATCAGCCAGCGCGACGTACGCACCGGTGATGGAAGCGGTTCGAGTACCACCATCCGCCTGCAGAACATCACAGTCGATGTTGATGGTGTTCTCACCGAGTTCCTTCAAGTCGATAGCAGCTCGCAAGGAGCGACCGATCAGACGGGAAATCTCGTGAGTGCGACCCTTGACCTTGCCGCGCATTGACTCGCGGGGCATGCGCTCGTGGGTAGAGGCCGGCAGCATGGAGTACTCAGCGGTCAACCAGCCCTCGCCGGAGTCACGCTTGAATCGTGGCACCGACTGTTCGACGGAAGCGGTGCACATTACACGCGTATTACCGAAAGTAACCAGCACAGAACCGGCCGGATTGTCGGTGAAGCCACGAGTGATGGTCACCTTGCGCATTTCATCAACCGCGCGTCCATCGGCACGGCGAAAATCGGAATTAGCTGTAGTCATGCCAACTACCCTACCGCCCGGCGCGAAAGCGGTGCGACAGCTGTACGGAAACCCGATAGTCGCTGAGACTAGCCGCCTAGCTCCATGCCCAGGTAGGCCAATTCAACGTCACCGGCAAAGGTACTCTTCGCAGCACGTAGTGCTTCTTCACCGTCGGCGTATGGCGGAATGTGAGTCAGCACCAACTTCTTAACCCCCGCCAGCGTCGCTGCCTTTCCGGCCTCGTAGCCCGTCAGGTGCATATCCGGTGGGGTGCCCTCTTCGTTGCTGCACCATGTGGCTTCACAAATGAAGATATCCGCATCCCGCGCCAGCTCCACCAGTTCATCGGTCCACGCAGTATCTCCGGTGTACGCAATGGTCAGACCATCTGCTTCAATGCGATATCCAACAGCTGGCACCGGGTGGACCATGTTATACGGCGTGACGACGGCGCCTCCGTCCGCTTCGCCCCCACCGACTAACAGTGGCTCACCTGGGTTACTCACAACCTGGTCAAAAGTGTCTTCCAGGTTGGCATCTTCTTCACTTCCCAGTGCTTTGCACATGGTGCCTATCCGGTCGTGAATGTCTCCGGGGCCAACCAGGAGATTCCGGGAACTCGCCGGGGCTGTCGGGTGGAAGCGACGCCAGACGAGCAGCCCTGGAATGTCTGCAGTGTGGTCTGGGTGCACATGAGTTAGTAACAAATCACAAGCTGCAGGATCAGAGATCTTCTGCAATTCGGCGAGGACACCGGGACCCAAATCAATGACAAAGGTTCGACCGTTATCCAGCTCAATGAGGTAGCCAGATGCTGGCGCCGATGGGCCACCCATGCTGCCTGTACATCCCAGAACCTTCAATCGCATACTTCAAGCTTGCCATGTAATTGATCAAAAACGAGCAAAAAACCAATGGAGTGTCTGGATTTAATAAGAAAGGTCACATTTGGGAATGCATAGTGACCTGGCTAATACCCGGCCCAAGGAAGCGCTTTGCCAGGGATGCAAAAACTTGCGGATCTCCAGTGGATTCGAATGTGCGCACAGGGTTCGGATTACTCTCCGGGTCAGCGAGCATGTCGGTCTTTGTGAGGATGCGCAGAACATCCTTCGACGTCTCCTCCGCCGACGACACTAGGGCGACGTCCTCCCCCATAGCCAGCTGAATCACACCAGACAGCAGCGGATAATGGGTGCAGCCCAGAACGAGGGTGTCTACACCATCGGCCTGCAATGGCGCGAGGTAGCCCTCCGCAAGTCCCAGAATCTGGCGACCAGAGGTGATTCCTCGCTCGACAAAGTCCACGAATCGCGGGCAGTCGACCGCAGAGACATCCACGCCAGGCACTGCATCAAAGAGATCTTGGTAGGCACGGGAGCGAATCGTGGCGGCGGTACCGATTACGCCGACTTTTCCATTCCTGGTAGTCGAGACCGCACGGCGCACAGCGGGCAGAATGACCTCGACTACTGGGACTGGGTAGCGCTCGCGGGCATCACGCAAAAATGCGGCCGAAGCCGTGTTGCAGGCAATGACAATCATCTTGCAGCCGCGTGCAACCAGTTCATCGGCAATCGCTTCCGCGTGCTGACGAACCTCGGCGATGCGCAACGGGCCGTAAGGGCCGTTGGCAGTATCGCCGATGTACATAATCGACTCGTGCGGCAGCTGATCCATGATGGCACGTGCCACTGTCAGCCCACCGACGCCGGAGTCGAAGATGCCAATCGGCGCTGTTCGGTCGGGGAAGCCGCTATCCTGCGCTGTCAGCTGATTGACTACCTGAGTTTCTGCTCCTGCTCCCACCGCTATCTGGACTCCTCATATCGTTGGTCAAACACCGAAGCTCCTATTCTAGGCCGATTCCGCCAGGAGCTGATGCCACGTACCTCGGGCTCTTAACCACGTGCACTCTTAGCCACGCGCACGACCACGCTTAAACATCACCGCAGCCCAGATGCCCGCAAGCCCGCCGAAGAGGTGCATCTGCCAACTAACAGCCATCTGTGTTGGCAGCACTCCCCAGATAAGACCCGAATACATCGATGCCAGAATTACGCCCAAAATAATCTGCATCACCCGACGATTCACGAAACCGCGTACCACCAAAAACGCCAGCCAGCCGTAAATCAGGCCGGACGCACCGATGTGGACGGTATTTACACCGCCGACCAGCCATGTCAGACCGCCACCAACGACCGTAATCAAGAGTGTGACCTGCCAAAATAGCCGCTTCGACGACATTGC
The DNA here is from genome assembly GCF_001838255.1 of Corynebacterium sp. HMSC073B01. Classification (NCBI taxonomy): domain Bacteria; kingdom Bacillati; phylum Actinomycetota; class Actinomycetes; order Mycobacteriales; family Corynebacteriaceae; genus Corynebacterium; species Corynebacterium sp. HMSC073B01. The sequence continues at coordinate 32,906 of NZ_KV836150.1, forward strand.
AATCAAACCGGCGAACAACGCCCCGGGCAGAGAGTTCGCCACAATGTGCCCGTAATCTGCGTGCAGCAGCGGTGCGGTCAAAATTCCCCACAGCGTCGAGGTTTCGCGTGGGCGCACACCGAAGTTGTTCAGCGCCCCACCAAAGATGAATTCGTTGACAAGAAAGACCGTCCAGATAAGTGCCAGGTACCCAATAGCCGTACTGATGGCCGCCCCGAGCCCGCCGTCGCGATCCTGTGGAACAATCTGATTATTCCGCCGCGTCTGCACGGGACCGCCCATCGGGTACTGCGCATAGTTCTGGTAATTCTGCTGTTGTCCCGAGCTCCATTGCGGATTCATTGGCGAACTTCCTTCACTACTTGTCCAGCATCTCTGACAGCGCGGCTACTTCCGCGCGTCCCGTTGCACTCATCACGGCATCGACAATAGCCATCTGCACCGCATCGGCCGCCATCGCAGCCAACAGGGCCACCACATCCGAGCCCACGGGTTCAGCGTTTCCGCTATCCGCCGCCTCGGCCGAGCTGAGGGCAAACAGCGTGTCACCGTCCATCGGCGCATGGGCCGGCCGAATCGCTCGTGCCAGCCCATCATGACCGCACATCGCCAACCGCTTCAACTGCGCAGTTGTCACCGGCGCATTGGTTATCAACGTGCCAATCGTTGTGTTTCGCGTGCTTGCCGACGATTCCCCGTCGCCAGCCGCATCGGCGAGAATCTTGGTTCTACCGACGAAAACCTGGTCCAGCTGGGCCAATGCCTCCTTGCTGGCACCGGCAGCCGCCGGCATTCCGTAAAGGTGTCCCTCCGGGTCAATGACCGCACCAAAGGAGTTCACCACCATTGCGGCAGCCACAAAGTACTTACCATCGGCGGAGGTCACACGGGCTTGTCCAAAACCACCCTTGATTGCCCCAGCCATAGCGCCGACACCGGCACCTACTGTGCCGGAGGGAGTGTCCTCCGGGACGTCGTCAAGCGCGTGAGACAACGCCTCGCGCCCTAGCGCAGCGGTGGGCAGCGTCGGCTCCCCCAACAGCAAGTCGAAGATGACAGCACCGGGAACGATGGGCACGAGGATATCCGGACGAGTTGGGGTGACCTCAAAGCCAATGCCGCGGTCGCGCAGTTCACGCATAACTCCGTCGGCAGCTGCGAGGCCGTACGCGGAGCCGCCAGCCAAAACGACAGCGTGGGCGCGTTCGACCGTATTCTCCGGTGCGAGCAGGTCGGTCTCGCGGGTGCCCGGACCGCCGCCGCGGACATCGACAGCGCCGACAGCGCCGCCTGGAGCGGCGATGACGGTGACTCCGGTATCCCCCTCAGCAGCATGGCCGATGGAGATGCCGTCGATGGAGTCGAGACAGCCTGCGCCGATGTCGATGCTCGTGCCCAGCGCAGCACTGCTGGCTTGGTGTCGAATGTCGGTGGGGCTGATTGCGAAGATCTCAGAATTCATTGTCGACCACGGCACCTTTCACCACAGTTCATGGCAGCTAACCTCAGTTGATTACTGCATCTTTTCGGGGTTTTGCTCGGATTCGCTACTCACCCATGAGCTGGTCCAACAGTGACTCTTGGTTGTAGGACAGCCACTGGTACATCGCGTCGGTCTGCTCAATCTGTTCGATGGAGCCATTGAGGTTCTCCATGGAAACATGCAGGTAAATACGTAAGTCATTGATACCCGCTACCCAGGCATGGGCATCACTTTCCGAAATGGATACCTGCCCCGACTCGGCGGGCTCCAGGGCATCGATAATCGCACGCAGGGAATGGAGCTTGCTCTCTACAATCTCCGATTCATGCAGCTGGCGCATGAAAGCGTTTTCCCCCTCCACGCTCTCCTCACCCGGCTTGGTGAAGTCCGGCAACAGTCGCGCAAGCTTCGGATCGGATGGGGCTTCGGAGTGTCCGACAGGCATTCCCGTCATTTCCGCGAGCTCATCCTTCGGCGCCGACCGGGCTCGCTCCATCAGCGAGTCCGCCACAGTAGCAGCCAGATTCAGCAGCAAATCCCGCTCCGTGCCTTCAAAAGCCGTGACGTACTTGACGCCACCGCCGAGAAGGGATCGCTTGCGCTTCCAAGGACGCATGTAAATTCTCTCCCGCTGTCGAATATCGGCTTAGTCAGCCTGCTCCATTGTTGCCCACAAGCCTGCCTTGTGGAGCTTCTTCACATCGGCCTCCACCTTGTCACGCTCACCGGAAGACACGATTGCCTTGCCCTCCGTGTGAACCGTCATCATTAGCGCGTGCGCCTTCTTTCGGTCCATGCCGAAGAGCATCTGAAACACGTAGGTGACATAACTCATCGAATTAACCTGGTCATCCCACACAATGCACTGCCAGGGTCGGTTCGATTCCGTCACGACATCGGCATCCATAGTGGGCATCGGTGTTGCTGCTGGCATGCTCATAGGCACCAGGATAGTACGGAGTGGCGCGCGCTCGCCGGAACCGACTGCCCCGGCCCGCTTCAGCCGACTAGACTATTGACCGTGATTGATAAGCATTCCTCCACCGCCCTTCTCACCGATAAGTACGAGCTGACGATGCTGCAGGCATCGCTTGCCGACGGATCCGGCGAGCGCCAGGTCGCCTTCGAGGTGTTTGGCCGTCGCCTGCCGAATGAGCGTCGCTATGGCGTTGTCGCTGGTACAGCGCGTGTGTTGGATGCTATCCGCAACTTCCGCTTCACCGAGGAACAGCTGGCTTCGCTGGACTTCCTCGATGACAGGACGCTGGATTACCTGCGTAACTATTCCTTCAGTGGCCAAGTCGACGGCTACCGCGAGGGAGAGCTCTACTTCCCCGCCTCGCCCATTTTGACGGTGCGAGGCACCTTCGCCGAGTGCGTCATTTTGGAGACTGTTATTCTCTCCATTCTCAATGCGGACTCCGCCATCGCCTCGGCAGCAACCCGAATGGTCACGGCTGCCGGTGGGCGCCCGATTATTGAAATGGGTTCGCGTCGCACTCATGAAGAAGCAGCTGTGACTGCTGCCCGTGCCGCCTACCTGGCAGGTTTTAGCGCCACCTCCAACTTGGAGGCAGCGGCACGGTACAACATCCCAGCTTCCGGTACCGCTGCGCACGCGTGGACTCTGTTGCACACCAACCCAGATGGCACGACGAACGAGGCTGCGGCCTTCAAGGCTCAGATTGACACACTGGGAACCGACACCACTTTGTTGGTGGATACCTACGACATCACCGAGGGCGTCAATACGGCTATTGAGGTCGCGGGTCCGGAACTCGGCGGTGTACGTATTGACTCCGGCGACCTCGGAGTTCTCGCTCGCCAGGTGCGTCAGCAGCTCGACTCGCTGGGGGCGCACAACACCAACATCGTAGTGTCCTCTGACCTCGACGAGTTCGCCATTGCGGCGCTGAGGGCAGAGCCGGTCGATGTCTACGGCGTGGGCACCTCTGTAGTCACTGGCTCCGGCGCACCGACTGCGGGCCTGGTCTACAAGATGGTCGAAGTTGATGGGGTGCCCGTCGCCAAGCGCTCGTTGGACAAGCGAAGCCACGGTGGCGTGAAGGCGGCTATTCGTACCTGCCGTCGTTCCGGTACCGCCGTGGAGGAAATCGCTTTCCCGCTCGGCTCAGAAATCCCGGATGTGGGCAACCTGCACTACCGCGATCTGACCATTCCGATGATGCGCGATGGCGAGGTCGTCGATGGTCTACCGACCTTGGAGGAGTCCCGCGATCACTTGGTTAAAGCGCTGGTCAGCCTCCCGTGGGAGGGACTTGCACTTTCCCGTGACGAGCCGGTACTGTCCGTCCGTTTTCACGGCGTTTAGGCGGCGGGGGAACTGTGTCGGACAGTATCGGGCACGCAGATTTTGCTGAGCTATCGGACGACTTTGAGGACTTTGACGATGTTGACGAGCTAGCTTCACCGAGAGCCAGCGTCCATAACGCGGATAGCATCGAAGCTCTTCTCGATGCGGCAGTGAAGGGACTCGGCGGAACGACTCGACCGAATCAGGTCAAAATGTCCCGGTCGGTGGCCTCCGCCTTTGCGCGCGAGCGGCACCTAGCGGTACAGGCAGGCACCGGTACGGGTAAGTCGCTGGCCTACCTGGTGCCTGCCATTGTGCAAGCAATGGAGTCCGACGAGTCTGTAATCGTTTCCACGGCGACCATTGCGCTGCAACGCCAGCTGGTCGAACGCGACTTGCCGCGGCTAGTCAGTTCGCTAGAGCCACACTTGTCCCGCACGCCAACCTTCGCAATCCTCAAGGGCCGCTCGAACTACCTGTGCAAGTCCAAGGTCGGAAATGTCATCAAAGATCCCGTCATGGACGGTGATGAATCCGAGCAGGCCAGCTCAGGTGACGCCGTTGGCCCCACTGCCCTCCTCAGCGAAGCGCAGCTCAGCCGAACCGCTGCCGAGGTCATGCGGCTACGCGAGTGGGCCAATGACACCGACACCGGCGACCGCGACAGCCTGGACAAGGGCGTTTCCAACGAAGCCTGGCGGCAGGTCTCCGTCACGGCTCGCGAATGCGTCGGTGCCATTTCCTGCCCTTTCGGCGAGGAGTGTTTCGCCGAACAAGCCCGCCGCGAGGCCTCCAACGTTGACATCGTTGTCACCAATCACGCACTGTTGGCCATCGATGCGCTCTCCGACGCCATGATTTTGCCGCAGCACGACTGCGTTGTCATTGACGAGGCTCACGAGCTCGACGGTCGAATCACCTCTGTTGCCACCGACGAGCTCTCCCCTGCCGGTATCACCATGATGGCCCGGCGCGCCCGCAAATTCGGAGCCGCAGAGCAGGTGGATGATGTCACCGATGCCACGGATCTACTCGGCGAGACCGTCGCATTGCTTGCCGACGCCTACAGCGGCGCACTCGAAGAAATTCCCGGTGAGCTTGGAGCGGCGCTAGCTTCGCTCCGCGATAGCCTGTGGCAACTACAGACCACGCTAGGCACCTCTAGTTCAGGCAGCTCTGGCGGGTCGGGCTCCGGTGGTTCGAGTTCTGACTCTGACAACACTGAGCGCCAGACCGTCCGCGCTGCCGTGGAGAATATGCACGACACAGTCGTGCGAATTCTAGAGTTCAGTAGCGACGATGTCGTATGGCTTGGCGAGAACAAGACAGTTTATGTCGCTCCCCTGTCCATCGCAGCACTGCTTCGCGAACGCCTCTTCGGCGAATCCACCGTCGTTTTGACCTCAGCAACACTTGCTCTTGGCGGCAAGTTCGATGCCATGGCCGCCGCTTGGGGGCTTCCCTCCGGTGGGTGGGATGGCTTGGACGTCGGCACGCCCTTTGACCCGCAGAAATCTGGCATCCTCTACGTCGCACGCGACCTGCCACGACCTGGACGCGACGGCGCCACACCGGAGCAGTTCGCGATCATGGAGCGCCTCATCCGCGCCGCTGGTGGGCGAACGCTCGGGCTGTTTTCTTCTCGCCGAGGCGCCGAGGCAGCGGCGGAGGAAATGCGCAAGCGCCTGCCTTACGACGTGCTGTGCCAAGGCGATGACTCTATCGGTGCTCTGGTTGATCGCTTCGCAGCTAATCCGCAGACATGCTTGTTTGGCACGCTGACGCTGTGGCAAGGCGTCGATGTTCCTGGCCCATCGCTATCGTGTGTCATCATCGATCGCATCCCGTTCCCCCGCCCCGACGACCCGCTTTTGTCCGCGCGCTCCGATGCGGCTAATGCCGCTGGCCGAAACGGTTTTATGGAGGTCTCAGCGACACATGCAGCGCTGCTGATGGCGCAGGGTTCTGGTCGTCTGCTACGCCAAGTCGATGACCGCGGGGTTGTTGCGGTACTGGATTCACGGTTGGCTACTGCACGCTATGGTTCCTGGATTGCCGCGTCGATGCCTGACTTCTGGCGGACGACCAACCTGGATATTGCGGCTGGAGCGTTGCAGCGGCTGACCCAAAGCTGATTCAGAGGGGGCTGTCTGGGCTCACGAGGTGACGCTGGATTAGGCATAGTTTCTGGAAAAAATCCCACGCTTTTCTATCCAATACATTATTGTGATGTGAAACACAGCACTGCTACAGTGCCCGAGCTAATGAAGCAGGACACTTGGCAGCCGTGCACGAGATTAGAAAGGCGATTTCCTGCATGCCCCTTTCCAGCAACCTCCCCGACATCGACATCCCGGAGACCTCACTCTTTGAGTTCCTCTTCGGAGAAATTGAGCCACGTCACCAGGACAAGCTTGCAATCGTTGACTCAGGCTCCGAGGTCACCTTCGGTGATCTGAAGGCCAGCATTGAGAAGTTTGCGGGTGCGCTGGCAGCACGTGGGATTAAGAAGGGCGACGTTGTGGCTCTCCACTGCCCCAACTCGACAACCTTCGCGGTCGCTCTTCACGGTGTCCTACGCGCGGGGGCTGTCTGCACGACGGTCGCATCGCTGGCAACTGCGGAGGACATTGAAAACCAACTCCGGATGTCTGACGCGAAGATGATGCTAACGACCTCCTCAATCGGTTGGGCTGGCGCCCACGGCGCTGAGGCTGCTGGTCTGCCGGAAGAGATGATTATCGGCCTGACGGGTCTCCACGGCATGGGCGAGCTGCTTGCCGAGGGGCACGGCGCCCCGGACGTCGACGTATCACCCGATGACGTTGCCGTGATTCCGTTTTCCTCGGGAACCACCGGTGTACCGAAGGGCGTCCAGCTCACTCACCGCAACTTGGTGGCCAACGTCGCTCAGGCGGGTGGAGCTACAGTCAACGCGCTGACCGAGGACACCCCGGCTGTCACTATCCTGCCGTTTTTCCACATCTACGGCCTGACTGCGCTGCTGAATCTGTGCCTGTGGCGCCGCACGACGCAGTACACCATGGGCAAGTTCGACCTCGTCGATTTCCTGTCCATCATCGCCGAGCACAAGGTGAAGTTCGCGTTCATCGCACCACCTGTAGCTGTGGGCCTGGCCAAGCACCCAGCTGTCGATTCCTTTGACTTGTCCAGCCTGGAGACAATCTTCTCGGGTGCCGCTTCTCTCCAACTTGACCTCGCGGAACAGGTGGAAAAGCGCCTTGACTGCGTGGTCGCACAGGGCTTCGGCATGACCGAGTCCTCGCCAGCAGCCCACATCCGCATCGGCCACGATAGTCCGCTGGACTCGATCGGTCGCGCAGTCCCCAACACTCAGTACAAGATTGTCAACCTCGACTCCGACAGCTTTGAGGAAATCCCGGTTCCCGCCGAGGGGCGCTCGGAGGCAGGTGAGCTATGGATTCATGGTCCACAGGTGATGAAGGGCTACCTCAACAACCCGAAGGCGACGGCAGAGACGCTTGTCGACGGTTGGCTGCGTACCGGCGACGTTGCGGAACTCGACGAACACGGGAATGTGTACATCGTCGACCGCTTCAAGGAACTGATTAAGTACAAGGGCTACCAGGTTCCGCCGGCCGAGCTCGAGTCCCTGCTGCTCAGCCACCCGGATATTGCCGATGCCGCCTGCAGTGGTGTCGTTCGCTCCGACGGCGAGGAGATTCCTAAGGCTTACGTCGTCATCAAGGCGGGCGAGCAGGTGACTGAAGACGAGATTATGGACTACGTCGCCGACCGCGTCGCACCGTACAAGAAGGTGCGAGCAGTCGAGTTCATGGATGAAATCCCGAAGTCGGCGACGGGCAAGATTCTGCGCAAGGATCTCAAGGCCATGGAGGCAGCACGCGCTCAGTCGTGAGTTACTGCCCCAGGGGTCACCGCCACGGTGACTGAACCGGGAGCAATCTCGGTAAACCCGGCATCCTGAACCTCAACCGCGCGGAGCTCTGGCGCTGGCCACTGCTCCCGCGGTACTTCTTTCACATCTAACGCATAACCACTTTGCGCCCACGCCCAAGCGTCCTCGACCGACAGACTGGCCGCATAGAGCATTGAGCCGTGTCCAACTTGCGCGGCCACCTTTCCTACGGACATATTCAGGTTTTTGTCCACCCAAATCACTGGCGGAGCAAAGGTGTCAGCGCTCTCATGGTCGCCCGGGGCGCCGGGAGATGTGTTCTCCGGGTCGTCGTAAGGCAAATCGGTGCCGGAAATTTGTAGTTTGGCAATCTCCGGGTAGGTTTCGTCGACAGGAGTTGGCACTAGTGCGCGAGCTTGCGCGCCGTCGACGTCCACGGTGACACCCGGTGCAAGCTGAGCGCGTTGCCAGCCGATATTGCGAGCGCGACGTGTGAGCTTGCGGATGCGCGCACCGTACCAAGACGCCAGACCTTGTTGATAGGCAGAAGTGTCATCGCCTGCGCGTTCGTCCAGGCAACAAGCAACAACAGCCATCGCGGCAGCGCGGAGCAGCGCAGTGCGCGAGGGGCGTTCCTTCTTCGGAACCTCAAGCACAATAGCCATTGCCCACGGCACATCCTCGCCGTGGTCTTCCCTATCAGGTTGCGGCAGGAGATTATGGGCGATACGGAACCACTCCGGTACCGATGATGCGTCCGTGACAGCTGGATCCTTGTGATCCTCGCGTTGCACTACTGCTCCAACGGCACGCGGCGGAAGGTGCCATCTTCGCGGTCGGCATCGTCGATTTCATCGCGGGAAATGCCCAGCATGAACAGAATCGAGTCCATGAATGGAACGTTGACGGACGTGTCAGCGATTTCCTTCAGCGCCGGCTTGGCATTGAAAGCAATACCAAGGCCTGCGACCGACAACATATCGATGTCATTGGCCCCATCGCCGACCGCAACGGTCTGATGCATCTGAAGCCCCGACTCTGCGGCGAACGTCTTGAGGCTGCGGGCCTTCTCCTGCCTATCGACGACATCGCCGACCACGCGTCCAGTCAGCTTTCCGTCCTCGACCTCGAGGGTATTCGCCTTGTAAAAGTCCAGACCGAGATCCTTTGCCAGCGGCTCCAAGATCTGGATAAAGCCACCGGAGACAGCACCACACTTGTAACCGAGGCGCTTCAGCGTGCGGATCGTGGTGCGGGCGCCTGGAGTCAGCTCGATGGAGTTAGTGACTTCCTCTAGGACACTGACCGGCAGGCCAGCCAGAGCCTTAACTCGCTCATGCAGTGACTCGGCGAAGTCCAGCTCACCGCGCATAGCGCGCTCTGTAACCGCTGCAACCTCCGCCTCGCGACCAGCATGGGCGGCCAGCATCTCAATGACCTCACCGGTAATCAAGGTCGAGTCCACATCGAAACAAATCAAGCGCTTGGAGCGGCGTTGCAAACCAGCGCGTTCAATTGCGATGTCAATGTCCTGGTCCTGTGCAAGCTCGGCCAGTGCCTTACGCAGCGGAATGCCCGCACCCGGCTTCGGGTCCGGAATAGAGACCAGCAATTCCAGGCCAGTGACTGGGTAGTCAGCAATACCGCGAATGGAATCGATGTTTGCACCGTAATCAGCAAGAGTGCGGCCGATACGGGAAATATCCTCAGCGTTGACCGGATTGCCCAACACGACAAGTGCGTGGGTGGAGCCATCGCTGCGCTCAATCGGGGCATCCAGCTGGAAACTGACAGTCATGCCGTGAGGCTTCAGTGTTTCAATGAGTCCCTCACGGAGAACACCGACCTTTTCTTCTGTGACACCAACAAGCGCACCGAGGCTCAGATTAGAGCGGAACACCGACTGTTCCACATCCAAAATTTGAACTCCGTGGGCCGCGAGCACGCGGAAGAAAGCTGCGGAGACACCCGGGCGGTCTCGGCCAACAGCGGTAATAAGCACCGGAGCTAGTCCCGGTGCCAACGAAACCGATAGAGCATCGGTATCTACAGACTGACTGGGAGAGATAATTACCTGTTCATTCACCAATCCAGTATCGCATGAAGCCCCGGCAGAGTGCTCATCGCATAGTGGGATTCCGCACTTCAGTGGGTGGCCAGTGACAGGCGCTAGCCATCGCCCTGCTCTCTTGCCCTTCTGGCGCTCCCTGCCCCCCCCCTGCTCTCCCTGCGCTCTCTTACTGCCTCTTCCCTAGGAAAGACTCTCAAAGACAAGACTAAGGCCCCATCACGGAGAACCGTGATGGGGCCTTAGCTTCGCGTAGTTATTAACTCAGAGTTGCATCAGCCATGTAGCCACTAGCTCTTAGAGCTGACGACCAACGTGGGCCTCTGCGCGCTGACGCTCAACCATGTGCGGGTAGTGCAGCTCGAACGCCGGGCGCTCCGAGCGGATGCGCGGCATCGAGGTGAAGTTGTGGCGCGGCGGCGGGCAAGAAGTAGCCCACTCGAGGGAGTTACCGTAACCCCACGGGTCATCAACAGTGACGACCTCACCGTAGCGCCAGGACTTGAAGACGTTCCAGACAAACGGGATAACAGACAGACCCAGGATGAACGCACCAACGGTGGAGATCATGTTCAGGGTGGTGAAACCGTCAGTCTCGAGGTAGTCGGCGTAACGACGCGGCATACCCTCGTTACCCAGCCAGTGCTGGACCAGGAAGGTCAGGTTGAAGCCGATGAAGGTCAGCCAGAAGTGAACCTTTGCCAGCTTCTCGTCGAGCATACGACCAGTCATCTTCGGGAACCAGAAGTAAACGCCCGAGTAGGAAGCGAAGACCAGGGTACCGAACAGGGTGTAGTGGAAGTGCGCCACGACGAAGTAAGTATCAGAGACGTGGAAGTCCAGCGGTGGGGAAGCCAGCATAATACCGGTCAAACCACCGAACAGGAAGGTCACGATGAAGCCGAGAGCGAAAGTCATCGGAGCCTCGAAGGTCATGTGGCCACGCCACATGGTGCCCATCCAGTTGATGAACTTAACACCGGTCGGGACCGAAATCAGGAAGGTCATGAACGAGAAGAACGGAAGCAGAACGCCACCGGTCACGAACATGTGGTGTGCCCACACAGCCATGGACAGACCTGCAATAGACAGGGTTGCGAAGACCATACCTGCGTAGCCGAACAGCGGCTTACGGGAAAAGACCGGAACGACCTCGGTGATGATGCCCACGAACGGCAACAGCAGGACGTAGACCTCTGGGTGACCGAAGAACCAGAACAGGTGCTGCCACAGCATTGCGCCACCGTTTGCCGGGTCGTAAATGTGACCGCCCAGCTTACGGTCGTACAAAACACCAAGAGCAGCTGCAGTCAGAATCGGGAAGATCAGCAGAGCCAGGATCGAGGTAACCAGGATGTTCCAGGTGAAGATTGGCATACGGAACATGGTCATGCCTGGTGCACGGAGGCACAGGACAGTGGTGGTCATGTTAATGGCGGAAGCGATGGTACCGACACCACCAACACCGACACCGACAATCCACAGGTCAGAACCGACACCCGGAGAGTGAATCGGGTCAGACAGCGGGGAGTACATGGTCCAACCGAAGTCAGCAGCACCACCCGGGGTCAGGAAGCCCGACAGCATCAGAATGCCACCAATGGTGGTCAGCCAGAAGCCGAAAGCGTTCAGACGCGGGAAAGCCACGTCCGGAGCACCAATCTGAAGTGGCAGAATGTAGTTAGCAAAACCCCAAACAATCGGGGTACCGAACAGAAGCAGCATCACCGTGCCGTGCATGGTGAACATCTGGTTGAACTGCTCGTTAGAAAGGAACTGAAGTCCTGGGGCGAAGAGCTCAGCACGGATAAGCAGAGCCATCAGACCGCCGACAAAGAAGAACGAGAAGGACATAATGATGTACATGATGCCCAGCTTCTTGTGGTCGGTCGTGGTCAGCATTTCCCACGCCCAGCTGCCCTTACGCTCATGTCCGAACGGCTGCGGCCGTTCCGGCGCTACAACGCCATGATCTGGACGAGGCGCTACTGCAGTCATTCTTCCTCCTTACTACGCGAAGATTTCCTGTAACTCACTACAGGGATTTTAAGTTTTGTCCTTGTGAGAATAGTGCAGGCGAGTACGCGACGGCGAACCCACCTACCGCTATGTGCCAGATTCTAGTCTGAACCTTGGAAAAAGTTAAGGCTAAGGGATTTTCCGGCTCACTTCCCCACTCAGCTAAGCACACTATTAGTTTCCTGAGAATTGTCTTAACCTGGGCTAACGCCTATTTAGCAGGAACCGTCGAGGCTAGGACTACTACCCCCGTGTGTGTGCTGTCACCAGAGTGAGGCTCGATGCGGAATGTTCCCTACACCTGTGCTTTTAGAAGTCCCAGTCCTCATCCTCGGTTACTTCAGCCTTACCCATGACGTAGGAAGAGCCGGAACCCGAGAAGAAGTCGTGGTTTTCGTCAGCATTCGGCGACAGGGCCGACAGGATCGACGGCGAAACGCGAGTCTCGTCGGCCGGGAACATACCCTCGTAGCCCAAGTTGTTTAGAGCCTTGTTGCCGTTGTAACGCAGGAAACGCTTGACATCCTCGGTCCAACCGAGTTCGTCGTACATCTCTTCGGTGTACTGAATCTCGTTGTCGTAGAGATCAAACATGAGGTCGAAGGTGTAATCCTTCAGCTCGTCACGTTCGGCCTGGGTCAGACGCTCCAGGTTGCGCTGGTACTTGTAACCGATGTAGTAACCGTGAACTGCCTCATCACGAATGATTAGGCGAATAATGTCCGCGGTGTTAGTCAGCTTGGCGTGGCTGGACCAGTACATCGGCAGGTAGAAGCCCGAGTAGAACAGGAAGGACTCCAGCAAAGTGGAAGCGACCTTCTTCTTCTGCGGATTATCGCCCTCGTAGTAGTCGAGGATAATCTTGGCCTTCTTCTGCAGGTACTCGTTCTCCTCGCCCCAACGGAACGCATCCTGAATTTCAGGAGTCGACGCCAGCGTCTGGAAAATCGACGAGTAGCTCTTTGCGTGCACCGATTCCATGAAGGCGATATTGGTGTACACAGCTTCCTCGTGCGGAGTCAGCGCATCCGGGATGAGCGATACTGCACCAACCGTGCCCTGGATGGTGTCCAGCATGGTCAGACCAGTGAACACGCGCATCGTGGTGCGCTGCTCCAGTGCGTTGAGCGTATTCCAGCTCTTGATGTCATTCGACAGCGGCACCTTTTCCGGCAACCAGAAGTTACCGGTCAGACGATCCCAAACCTCGAGATCCTTGTCATCAGGAATCGTGTTCCAGTCAATAGCCGCAACTGGGCATGCACGCGACTCTGGATTCTTCTCACGGTGGGCCGGAGTCGAGGGTGGGCAATCATCGAAACTCACGTGGAAACCTCTCCCTTTTTCATTGATATTGCCGTTTTCCGAACACACCTTATATATAAGGAACGTCCTTCACTCTTTACGAGTTCAAACAGCGGCTGCAGCGGTGGCTATTCCAGCCTTGTCCCACTACAAAACGTCAGGCTCCCGATGAAAGGAGCCACTACCCTTAGCAGCTTACCCACACCCGCATTATTAAGCACGCGGCCTAGAAGAAATCGCCCCACTTGCCGAGTCTTGTTCCCGGTGCCCCTCCCCTAACCCCACGTCACACAAAGAACAAGGTGCTTGACGACGCAATGTCCGTCGTCAAGCACCAAGCGCAAGATGTTGCGCGAACCTAGGCGTGAACCTTCTCTCGGTTTTCCGCCGTGTCGTTGATGATGCGGTCGGAGATGACGTACACCAGCAAACCTACGACAGCCATGAGCGCGAGCAACCAAGCGATGGTAGCGGAGACCCCTTCTGCTTCAGACTGCGCGATGGAGAGGGTGCTGAAGAAGGCCGGTCGAGAATCAACAAGCATGGCCGTTAACGCGATGCCAACCGGTACGGCAATGTTGATCGTCAGATTGTAGAAACCGATTGCAACACCGGACTTGGCGGCAGGAATGTTCTGCAGTGCGGTCGCGACCAACGGCGCATACATGAGCGCGAACCCTGATGGGAACAGAATCATGGAGACGATAACCGTGGCAACACCGGCCCCCGGCAGCACTGCGGGGATGAGCAACGCCACGATGATGATGCTGATAGCCGCGACAATGGCCTGCTTCGAGGGCAGGAACTTGGCAACCTTGCCAGACATTACACCGACGATGACAGCGCAGAGGTAGCCCGGCGCGAGGATATAGGCAGCACCGTCGAGGTTGATGCCATAGAGCTCGTCGACCATATACGGCAACAGAATGGCCGAATACCCCAACTGGACCATGTAAACCACGAGCACAACAATCAGCGCGCAAACGTAGCGAGCATTGGTAAAGAACGACGGGCTGACCACGGCGTTGTCATGTGTCCGGATGTGCCAGACAAAGAGCGCGACGCCCAGCGCAGCGGCAACCAGCCACCACCATTGGAACTGCTGCATGAACAGCATCACCGCAGTGGCGATGACCGCGATGAGGAACAGGCCAAAGATATCCAGGTGACTCTTCTGCTGCTGCTCCTCCGGAACTGTCTTGATCAGGAACGGAATGGCAACTATCAGAATGAGCGAAATCAGGAACATAGCCGGCCAGGAAATGTAGGTAGCCACGATTCCCGAGGTCAACGTTCCAATCAGCAGCGCGGCTTGGAAGGCCGCGGTGGAAAAGCCGAGGTAGGTTTTCTGATCTTCTGGGCTTAGGTACTTGGTGACATAGATGACGTAGAGTGTCTCAGCCGCCGCCAGGCCGGCAGTTTGAATAATGCGGGCAGTAAGCACGATTGGCCATACTCCCTGGAAGAAATAACCCAGTAGAGAGCCCACGGCGACGAAGCCGATACCGACAATCATCAATTTGCGGATACTGATGCTGTCCGCCAATGCGGCGTACACCACCGCTCCAATGCCAATCAAGATACCGGCGAGTGTCGCCTGCAGACTGGCCGTGGAGACACTGAGGTCCAGAGATTCCGCAATCGGCTTGGTCATGAACTTAAAGCCATTGTCCAAGACCAAACAGAATACAAAGGAAAACAGCAAGACCGGGACTGCGGCCTTAGGGTTTGGCGCGGCAGCCTTGGACGCTGCGCTTTCACGGGGATTCACGTTCAAGCTGGTATTGCTGGCGGGATTGCTCATCGCACTGTACCTATTTCACACTTCAAGCCAATTGATTGCGGACCAGGACACTAGAGTCGAGCCAGCGGCAATGCCAGCTCCATCATCGTCGTGAAGGCCTTCTCACGTTCTTCCGGAGTGGTCTTTCCACCGGTGACGATGTTGTCCGACACAGTGAAGATTCCCATGGCCTCCACACCGGCCTCGGCGGCGGTGGCATAAAGGCCAGCAGATTCCATCTCCACCGCCAGCACACCCATGCGTGCCCAACGGTCGTTCACATCATCCTGGAAGTTGTAGAAAATATCGCTGGACAAGATGTTGCCGACGTGTGTAGTGATGCCCTGCTCGCGGGCACGATCGCGAACATCTTCAATCAGACGGAAAGATGCGGACGGGGCGAACGTTCCCGGCAAGTTGTACTGCGATAGAAAATTGGAGTCCGTCGATGCCGTCTGGCCGATAACCACGTCATACAGGTCCAGCTCCGGCTGCAACGCGCCGCAGGAACCGACGCGAATCAGCTTCTTGCAGCCGAAAACATGGATAAGTTCCCAGGAGTACAGCGAGATAGACGGAATGCCCATACCGGATCCCATGACGGACACTTCCTGCCCCTGGTAGGTGCCGGTAAAGCCCAACATGTTGCGAACTTTGTTGAACTGAACGACATCGTCCAAATAGGTCTCCGCAATGAACTTGGCACGCAGCGGGTCACCTGGCAACAAAATGGTTTCTGCAATCGGCGCACCCTTTGGGTTGATGTGTGGAGTGCTCTTACCAGTGGTATCGGACATGGCTTCCAGCCCCTTCCCCCACTAGCCGTGGGTGAAAATTATGCGAACATTGGTGTACCACTGCCCAGGTTAATTACCTGGATTACAACCGTCAATAGTGATATTTACATTTGTTCCCAATTGGGTGGAGTGACGAAAAAGGCGCGAGAATCTCCCGGCAAAACTCGGGGAAATTCTCGCGCCTTCAATGCGCTACAACTGAAGCACTAGATGCCTAGCCCTCAAGCACGCTTGCTTAAAGCATGCAGGATACGCAACCCTCGACCTCAGTACCCTCCAGCGCAACCTGACGCAGGCGGATGTAGTACAGAGTCTTAATACCCTTGCGCCATGCGTAAATCTGCGCACGGTTGAGGTCACGAGTGCTCACCGTGTCCTTGAAGAACAAGGTCAGCGACAGTCCCTGGTCAACATACTTGGTAGCGACCGCGTAAGTGTCAATGATCTTCTCGTAGCCGATTTCGTAGGCGTCCTGGAAGTACTCACGGTTGTCATTGTCCAAGTGCGGAGCCGGATAGTATACGCGACCGATCTTGCCCTCCTTGCGAATCTCAATCTGAGATGCAATCGGGTGAATCGACGAGGTCGAGTTGTTGATGTAGGAAATCGAACCGGTCGGCGGCACTGCCTGCAGGTTACGGTTGAACAGGCCGTACTCCATGACGTCGGCCTTCAGTTGCGCCCAGTCCTCAGCGTCCGGAATGTGCGCGGTGGAGTTCTCGAAGATCTCCTTGACGTGCTGAGTCTTCGGCTGGAACTCTGCCGGATCGAAGTTATCGAAGTACTTGCCGCTGGCGTAGTCAGAGTTCTCAAAGTTGACGAACTTCTGACCGCGCTCGCGAGCAATCTTGTTGGATGCGCGCAGGACTGCGTAGAGCACTGCTGCGAAGTAGGCGTTGGTGAAGTCCAGGCCCTCTTCCGAGCCGTACATAATCTTCTCGCGGCCAAGGTAGCCGTGCAGGTTCATCTGCCCCAGGCCGATGGCGTGAGATCCGTCGTTGCCCTTGCGAATCGATGGCACCGAGTCAATAGAAGTCTGCTCACTGACCGCAGTCAGGCCACGGATGGCAGTCTCGACAGTGCGACCAAAGTCCGGCGAGTCCATGGTCATCGCAATATTCAGCGAACCGAGGTTACAGGAAATGTCCTCACCCACGTGCTCGTAGGACAGGTCCGCATTGTAGGTCGACGGGGTGTTGACCTGCAGAATCTCCGAGCAGAGGTTCGACATGTTAATGCGGCCCTCAATCGGGTTCGCGCGGTTAACCGTGTCCTCGAACATGATGTACGGGTAGCCGGACTCAAACTGAATCTCAGCGATGGTCTGGAAGAACTGACGCGCGTTGATCTTCTGCTTACGAATACGCGGGTCCTCGACCATATCCGCGTAGTTCTCAGTGATATTAATGTCCGCGAACGGCTTACCGTAGACACGCTCGACATCGTACGGGCTGAAGAGGTACATGTCGTCGTTACGCTTGGCCAGCTCAAACGTGATGTCCGGAATGACAACGCCAAGCGACAGCGACTTGATGCGAATCTTCTCGTCCGCGTTCTCACGCTTGGTATCCAAGAAGCGCATGATGTCCGGGTGGTGCGCGTGCAGGTAGACAGCGCCAGCACCCTGACGAGCACCCAGCTGGTTAGCGTAGGAGAAGGAGTCCTCCAGCAGCTTCATAACCGGGATGACACCGGAAGACTGATTCTCGATGTGCTTAATCGGAGCACCCTGTTCACGCAGGTTGCTCAGCAGCAGCGCCACACCACCGCCGCGCTTGGACAGCTGCAGCGAGGAGTTAATGGCGCGACCAATGGACTCCATGTTGTCCTCGATACGCAGCAGGAAGCAGCTCACCGGCTCGCCGCGCTGGGCCTTACCGGAGTTGAGGAATGTAGGAGTAGCAGGCTGGAAACGTCCGGTGATGATCTCATCAACCAGGTGCTGCGCGAGCCCCAAGTCGCCGTCGGCAAGCGTGAGAGCAACCATGCAGACACGGTCTTCGTAGCGCTCCAAGTAACGCTTGCCGTCGAAGGTCTTCAGTGTGTACGAGGTGTAGTACTTGTAAGCACCCAGGAAAGTCTGAAAACGGAACTTGTGGGCGTAGGCCTGCTTAAACAGTGCCTTGACGTCCTCAAATTCGTACTTCTCCAGAACCTCGGCCTCGTAGTAATGGTTCTCTACCAGATAATCGAGCTTCTCCCGCAAGTTGTGGAAGAACACAGTGTTCTGATTGACATGCTGCAAGAAGAACTGCCGCGCAGCCATGCGGTCTTTATCGAACTGAATCTTGCCGTCTTCACCGTACAGATTCAGCAGCGCATTGAGCGCGTGGTAATCCAGCTTGTCCTCACCCACCGGCTCCGCGACCTGCTTGCCCATTTCCGACACGTTGACTCCTTTAATATTCATTTGCCTGCACAGGGTCTGTTCCAACACTGCCCAGAGCAATCCAATCTAGCTATTTTCCTCGCACACCGCTTTACGACGGCTTCCGCGAGCGTATCCATTCGGTTGTCCTCAGTGCCCCTTCCCTCGACACTGAGGCTTGCCAACTTAGGCGCTGGCTCTACCGTGGAAGAATTCCTCTAGCCCTTCTCGGACTCGCCGCACATCGTGGTCGGTTCCCATCAGCTCGAAGCGATATAGATATGGAACCTTGCACTTGTAGGAGATGACATCCCCTGCTTTACAGAAGTCCTCACCGAAGTTGAGATTGCCGGCAGCAATCACACCTCGGATGAAAGAGCGGTTGTGCTCATTATTAAGAAATTTGATGACCTGCGGAGGAACTGGCCTTGAGTTACCACCGCTGATGGAAACGCCACCACCATAAGTCGGACAAATGAGGACATAGGGCTCATCGACGATAAGCTCCGGCTCATTACGACGGATGGGAATGCGGGCATTTTTGATACCTAGCTTTTCAACAAACTTGTGTGTATTCCCCGTCGCCGAGGAGAAATACACCACCAGCATGAGAGCTTCACCCTTTACATCGCAAAACCCCCGCAATCTTCGCTTCCCGGGTGGTCAACGAAATCTGCGGAGAGGTGTGTGATTCTTACGCTGCCTGGAGAGCCTTGATGCGATCCGGACGGAAACCCGACCAGGTCTCAGTGCCAGTGTCAACGACCGGCGCCTGGAGGTGACCGAGAGCCATGACGTAGTCCCGAGCCTCATCGTCCATGGTGATGTCGACGATATCGTAGGCAATTCCAGCCTTATCGAGGGCACGAGTGGTAGCGCGGCACTGGACACATGCAGGCTTGCTGTAAACGGTAACCATGACTCTCACAAACTTTCTGGCTTTGGGTAAGACCAATGAATCGGATCGACTTCGTACAAACAACGGAAGCGGCCGAGGAATCAGCGGATTGGTTGAATGACCGAAAGCTCCCAGGGTTCATGAGAAACCGAGTACGGGTGGCAGACAGGTCCTTTTAGCTCTCCTTGGCTCGACATCGAAAACACTACACTTGGTGCCTAGAAAACTCTAGTCATACTAGATGTAGTACTCACAACCATGGTATTCCCTGTTCGGAGATCTCTGGCGCACAAGATGTTGTACACAGACGCACCACAACCTTGTAATTTCACGCTAAAAATTCTAGAAAATCGTAGAAAAACAACTATCGGTGGATTTTGGTTAAACCAATTACTGCATGACGCCCCGCAGCCGACCGCACCGATTCCAGGCGCCGCAGTGTCCCCGCCCTGCCTTTGTCCCTCCCCTACCCAACTTCGGATTCCGCAGCGATCTCAAAAATCGCGGGCTGCACATATGAACACGGGCTGCACATATGAAACTGTGCGAGTTTATGACACTTTCAAGCCGGTAGGTTCAGG